>JAHIVV010000076.1 GCA_018816525.1 Elusimicrobiota bacterium | reverse complement strand
GCTTACTATCAATTTTAGGATTGTCCGGATTTTCTCCCTTATCCGGGTTTAAAAAAACTGTTTTTAAAAATGGTTTAAACGTTTTCATTAAGGAGGACCACAAAATCCCGCTTGTTTCCGTGCAGCTCTGGGTGCGTGCCGGGTCAATTGATGAAAACACCCGGAACAACGGAGTGTCTCACTGTTTAGAACATATGCTTTTTAAAGGCACCGTAAACTTTCCTGTCGGTGAAATTTCACGCATTGTGGAATCCTACGGCGGCTATATAAATGCGGCAACCTCTAAAGAGTTTACGTATTTTTATATTGACATATCTACAGACGGGTTTTATAATGCCTTAAGAATAATGGCTGATCTTGCAAACCAGCGGGCTAATTTCTCTAAAGATGAACTGGAACTGGAAAGAACTGTAATCCTGGAAGAAATAAAAAGGTCAAAAGACCAGCCTGAACATATCCTCTTTGAGAATTTTAACAGCCTGCTTTATTCCATAACACCTTACAAATGGGAAGTCATCGGAACAACTGAAACTGTATCGAGCTTATCCAGGGAAGACATAATGGATTATTACAAGAAGTTTTATGTCCCCAATAACATGATTGTTGTCGTGGCCGGCGATATCAAATATAAAAATGCAAAAACCCTGATAAACAATTTGTTCGACAAATCCAGGCCGGCGCTAGTACCCGAGCGCAAAAATCTAATTGAACCTGTAAAACCGCCTGTTACTCAGAAGGTAAAAAAGGATGTTCAGCATACATATATGATGACTGGCTTTATTGGCCCAGAGTTGGCAGAAGAAAAATCCCAATATGTCGGAGATATTTTAAGCATTATTCTGGGTTCCGGAAGAAGCTCCCGCTTAAATAGAAGCCTGCGCGAAGAAAAACAATTAGTATATTCTGTAAACAGCGGCTTTTATACCCAGCTGGGCAGCGGAATGTTTGTAGTATCAGTAATGTGCGACCAAAAAAATACAGACAAAGTAAGACAGGAAATTTCAAATGAATTTGACAGGATTATTAACCAGGAAATAAGTAAAGAAGAATTTGAGAAAGCTAAAGAACTTGTGAAAAGCCACTGGTATTACGAATTTGAAACCTGCAACCAGCAGGCGCAGACCATAGGCTACTGGATGGTAATAAACAAACTTGATTTCGTTGCAACCTACCTGGCCAACGTAGAAAAGGTAAGTTATATGGATGTTAAAAAGTTTATGAACCTTTATTATACAGGGTTGACAACATCTATCGTAGAGCCGGCAAAAGTCATGCCGGAGAAAACAGAAACTAAATGAAAATATTTCAACACCTACTAATTCTCTCACTTTTGATCGGAGGTAACACTTTTATGGCATCTGCTGACGAAATTACAAAATTACAGCTGGATAACGGAATGACTCTTATTTATAAAAAGATAGAACCCCTGCCCATTGTTAGCGTTCAGCTTTTTCTAAAACTGGGTTCAGTCAGCGACCCAGCGGATAAGCTGGGACTGACGAATTTAATGCAGATGCTTATTACAAAAGGCACTGCAAGCAAAAATGACGAGCAAATATCGAAGGAAATTGAAGCGCTCGGCGGAAGCATCGGGGCAAGTGAAACAGAAGATTATTGCGAGACTTCGCTCAATATCACAAAAAAGTATTTTAATAAAGCGTTTGAAATTTTTGCAGATATTATTCAGAACCCATCTTTTCCTGAAAATGAGCTTCAAAAGGAAAAAACCAACGTAATCGCCGGCATAAAATCCAGGCAGGACCATATTTTTGACGTGACTCTTGATTTGCTGAGGGAAACAGTATACCAGAAACATCCCTATGCAAATACCACTTTCGGCACGGAAGAAACTATAAAAAAGATTACCCGCGATGATATCGTAGCCTGGCACAAAAAACATTACGGCCCACAGAATATGGTTATGGTTGTAACCGGCAATATCGGTTTGGGTGAAATTAAAAAAGTTGTAAAAAAGTATTTAAACAGCTTGCCTGCAGTAGAAAGCGTAAAATACGATTTTCCGGCAGTAACCCAAACACAGAAATCGTTAATCGAAAAAAAGAAATTTGAACAGGCGTACCTGATGTATGGATTTCTTGCCCCGGAAGTTTCAAACGAACATTTCCCGAAAATCAAAGTTTTAAACACTTACCTCGGCGGCGGAATGAGCTCTATCCTTTTCCAGGAATTGAGGGAAAAAGCAGGTTTGGGTTATGAGGTCAGCTCATTTTATCAATCCAAAAAAGACAAGAGCATGCTTGTTATCTATATCGGCCTGGATAAAGCATCGCTGGAAACCGCTAAGGCGAAAGTTGATATGGTGTTGTCGGATCTGAAAACAAAACCGATAGATGTAAACCGTTTTAGTGGCGCAAAAAAGTATATAAAAGGTATTTCAGTGCTCGACCATCAAACAGGCGCCAGGCAGGGCTGGTACCTGGGATGGTGGGAAATAACAGGCAAAGGTTATCAGTACGACAAGAAGTACCTTTCTGAAATAGAACAGGTTACACCGGCGGATCTAAAAAACGTGATCAACAAATATTTGACGGATAAATTCGTTCAAATTCAGATAATCCCTGAGAAATAAATGAAAGCACATACAAAATATTTATGGTTTTGCACAAAGAAAGAAAAAGAGTTCGTTAATATT
>JAHIVV010000075.1 GCA_018816525.1 Elusimicrobiota bacterium | reverse complement strand
TGCGGGTCAAGAATAACCATATTGTCCCTTCCCTGCCATGTATATATTTTTCCTGTTAATAAATCTATTACATCATATTGTTCGTCAGAAGCTATTGCGAATTCTTCCAGAGGAACTGTCACCCTTGCTTTTTGTGTATTGAAAGGGTCTAGATTTACTGCCACAAGTATTATATTGCTTTTATCTTCTGAGGTTTTACCGTAAAAAAGCACATTGTCATCAGTTGAATTGTAAATTTTAAGGTTATCATATAAATGTAATGCGGGATTTTCTCTTCTGATTTTATTTAGTTTTGCGATGTAATCTTTTATGTTGCCCGGCCGGTCCCAATCCCAAACTTTATATTCGTATTTTTCAGAGTTTAAATATTCTTCTTTTCCTGGGGTCGCAGTGTTTTCACAAAGTTCAAAACCGTTATATATGCCGTAAACCGATGAAAGCGTAGCCGCAAGCACTGCTCTTACTTTAAATGCCGGACGGCCGCCGTTCTGTAGATATGCAGGCAATATATCGGGTGTATTGGCAAAAAAGTTTCCTCTGAAAAAATCCCGCAGGTAGCTGTTTGTAAGCTTAGAAATATATTCAATCAGTTCGTTTTTGCCGTTACGCCAGGTGAAATAAGTATAGGACTGGGTAAATCCAAGTTTTGCCAGTAGCTCCATTTTTTCGTAAAAAGTAAAAGCTTCTGAAAGAAAGATTGTTTCAGGGTGTTCCTTTTTTACTTCTTTTATAACCCAGCCCCAGAATTCGTCAAGTTTGGTATGAGGATTATCTACACGGAATATTTTAACGCCCTGTTCTATCCAAAAAATAAAAATTGATTTAAATTCCCGCCACATGGCATCTTTATCTTTAGGATACCAGTTAAACGGCACTGTGTCCTGATATTTTTTAGGCGGATTTTCAGCATACTTAATTGTTCCGTCAGGATTATAAAAAAACCAGTCCGGATGTTCATTTATGTAAGGATGGTCATAGGAACAGGTAAAAGCAATGTCTATAGCCACGGGCATATTCAAATTATCGCATTTTTTGACAAATTTTCTAAAATCTTCCAATGTACCTAAGTTTGGGTTAACCGATTTGTGCCCGCCATGTTCATTCCCAATTGACCAGGGGCAACCCGGATCAGTTTCGCAGGCATTTAGAGAATTGTTGGGGCCTTTTTTATTTGTCCTTCCAACAGGGTGAATCGGAGGCAGGTAAATAACATCAAACCCCATTTTCTTTATTTCAGGTAATCTCGCTTCCATATCTTTGAATGTTGCGCATTTGCATGGTATTTTCCCCTGAGACCAATGGAACATTTCGTACCAAGCGGCGAATCTTGCATTGACCGGCTCTACCCATACTTCCAAGTTACGGCTGTAAGGTATTTTTTCTTTCGTTTCCAGAAGAATTGCTTCGACAGTATATTCATAAATTCCAACCTTATCAAAAAATACATTTGCTTTCCATCCGGGAAAATCGATGGGGTTCATTGCAGCTTTTTTCCAGGTTTTTGTGCCTTTTTTGCGGTAATTCAGGGAAACTTTTTTAGGGAGTTCCGAATTCACATAAGCATAAACCATGAAAGCCCTGTCAATCTCAGTTTTAACAGGATATTTCCCGCCCTCTATTTCCGGATAAACTGCCCTGATGATATTTGTCTGATTGTTTTCCATAAATGTTTGATTTAATTAGTTTAATTTGATGAGATAAATCTATACCAAAAATATGGAATTTTGTCAAATAAAAAAGTTATCTGTGTTGACTGGACAATATGGATTTTAATTGACTATGGCTGCACAAATTGGTAGTATTTTGCTTAATATGAAGGTTATTAGAGATATTTCCACTATGCAGAAGATCGTTAAATCCTTGCATGCGAAAGACAAAACCATCGGGTTGGTGCCAACTATGGGGGCCCTGCATGAGGGCCATCTTTCATTGGTAAAAAAGGCAAGAAAAGAAAATGATATCGTCATTGTTTCTATTTTTGTAAATCCCGCTCAGTTTGGCCCTAATGAAGACTATCTGCGTTATCCAAGGCCGTTTAATAAAGATTCCAAACTCTGCAGAAAAAATGGCGTTGATTATATTTTTACACCATCAGTAAAAGAAATGTACCCTAAGGATTATTTAACTTATATAAAAGTTGAAAAGATGTCTGACATTTTATGCGGTAAGTATAGGCCCGGGCATTTCCGCGGAGTAACTACTGTAGTTGCCAAATTATTTAACATTACCCAGCCGGACCGGGCTTACTTCGGCGAAAAAGATTACCAACAATTGACAATTCTGCAAAAAATGGTAAAAGACCTTAATTTTCCCGTCAAAATTGTCCCCTGTCCGACTTTAAGGGAAAAAGACGGGCTCGCGATGTCAAGCAGAAATATTTACCTTAAACCCGAAGAAAGAAAAGTGGCGAATAAAATTCATCGCTTATTGACTAATGTAAAAAATATCGTTAAAAAGAAAAAAGAAAAAAACATTAAAAAATTATTAGCGAAACTAAAATCTCAAATGGAATCAACCCCCGGTTTAAAAAACCAATATATAAACATTATCAAACCACTTACACTTGAAGAAGAGAAAACCAATATTGAATATCCCTCCAGAATAGTTTATGCAGGCTATTTAGGAAAAACAAGACTCATAGACAACATTGAAATAAAGGGCCAAACTAAATGAAAATATCTTTAATCGGATGCGGAACCATCGGGAAAGAAATCGCTCTTGCTTTTGAAAAGAAAACAATAAACGGCACGCTGACAGCCCTTTATGATTTTATCCCAAAAAAATCTGATGAACTTAAAAGTATTTTAAAAAACAATTCCCCGATTATTGCAAAGAATATCCAGGAAGCTGTAAACGTTTCTGATTTTATTATTGAATGCGCCAGCCAAAATGCAGTTGACCAAATTTCAAAGTTAGCTTTTGTTCAAAAAAAAGATATTTTTATTTTAAGCGTAGGCGCCTTAATTGCATTCCCTAACATTCTTAAATCAGCGCAAAAACATAATTGCAAAGTTTATTTCCCATCCGGTGCGATAGCCGGGCTGGATGCAATCAGAGGCGCAAAACTGAGCAAAATAACAAGCGCTGTCCTAGTCACAAGAAAACCGCCTGAAGCACTGGGCTTAAAACTTAAAACTGAAAAAATTATTTTTAACGGTACAGCTAAAGAAGCAATAAAAAAATATCCGGCTAATATCAACGTCGCGGCGGCATTATCCTTGGCAGGGATAGGCGCAGAAAAAACTAAAGTGAGGATTATTGCTGACCCAAAAGTAAAAAGAAACACGCATGAAATCGAAGTACTGAGCGCTTCAGGCAGGATTTTTACAAGAACTGAAAATCTGCCTTCACCCGGCAACCCTAAAACAAGCTATCTGGCAAGCCTGGCGGCAATTTCCTATTTACAAGAGATTTTAAAATGAACTACGAATCCATTAACAACGGGGCTGACGCGGTCTCTTTGCTGAGAAAGTGCAATTTTGACGTAGTAGTCACAGACCTCTCAATGCCGATAATGTCAGGCGAAGATCTGCTGACCGTAATTAAAAACCGCAAAAGAAATTCTTGTTAAGGAAAAAAACAGGTAGTTTGACGCAGAGATTGTAGATGTGTTTCTTGAAGTGGCAGGATAGTTTTAGATTTTACGTTTTTTCCGCTGGACCTGGACCCGTTCAACAACCTTCAGCCGTGCAAGAGCCCTGCGCATAGCCAAACCGGCGGGCAAAATATCTTTGCCTTCTTTTAACTGGAATTTTGCTTTTTCAAGGGCCTGCTTGGCTCTTTCAAAATCCAATTCCTCGCCCAGTTCGGCTGTCTCGGCAAAAATCTCTACCTTATCTGGGTGAACTTCCGCAAAACCGCCGGAAACGACAAAATATTTTGTTTCCTTATTTTTAGTAAGGCTTATTTCCCCCGGCTGGATCTGCGCCAGCAGGTGTGTATGCCCGGGAAGGATCCCAAGTTCACCTTCGTAAGAAGGAATTACTATAGATTCCATTTCATCTTTTAAAACAAGTTTCTCTGGTGTGATTATTTCTACAGGTATTGTTTTCATTTTAAGCTTTTAGCCTTTTCTATAACTTCGTCTATACCGCCCGCCATTAAAAACGCCTGTTCCGGTAGGCTGTCATGTTTTCCTTCCAGCAATTCCTTAAAACTTCTTATGGTTTCTTTTAAAGTGACATATTTTCCTGGTAAACCGGTAAAGTCTTCAGCGACAAACATCGGCTGGGAGAAAAATTTCTGTATTTTTCTTGCGCGGCTTACAATGAGTTTATCATCCTCGGATAATTCATCAATGCCTAAAATGGCGATAACATCCTGCAAATCCTTATATCTTTGTAAAACATTCTGCACGCCGCGAGCAACTTCGTAATGTTCTTCGCCGACAATCTGAGGATCCAGAATTTTGCTTGAAGAATCAAGAGGGTCCACTGCCGGATAAATACCAAGCTGCGAAATCTGCCTTGAAAGAACTGTAGAAGCATCCAGATGCCCGAAAGCTGTCGCCACGCCGGGGTCTGTTAAATCATCCGCCGGAACATATATGGCCTGCACGCTGGTAATCGAACCATTTTTAGTTGAAGTAATACGTTCCTGAAGCTCTCCCATTTCTGCGCCCAGGGTCGGCTGATACCCGACAGCGGAAGGCATTCTACCAAGAAGCGCGGAAACCTCAGCGCCGGCAAGAATATAACGGAAAATATTGTCAATAAACAGCAGGACATCCTGCCGCGCAATATCACGGAAATATTCCGCCTGGGTAAGAGCCGTAAGCGCTACACGCAGTCTTGAACCCGGAGGCTCATTCATTTGCCCGAATACCATTACTGTTTTATCAATAACTTTAGATTGGGTCATTTCGCGGTAAAGATCGTTGCCTTCTCTGGTTCTTTCACCAACTCCGCCAAACACAGAAACGCCGCCGTGATGCTTTGCCACATTGTGAATCAGTTCCATAATAATAACAGTTTTTCCTACGCCTGCCCCGCCGAACAAACCGACTTTACCGCCTTTTCTATAAGGACATAACAAATCGATTACTTTTATGCCGGTTTCAAATATTTCAAGTTTTGTTTCCTGATCTTCTAAAGACGGCGCCGGCTGGTGAATGGATTCGAATTTATCCGCTTTAATATCGCCTTTATAATCAATCGGCTCGCCGAGCACATTCATCAGCCTGCCCAGGCAGGCTTTTCCTACCGGAACGCTTATAGGTTTGCCCGTATCTTCAACCGACAGTCCCCTGGATAAACTTTCCGGGGCCCCTAAAACAATGGCCCTTACTGTGCTGTCTCCAATATGCTGAACAACTTCGAGAGTCAGGGTTCCAATTGTAAGGGCATTATATATTGCCGGTAAATTTGACGCTGAAAATTCTACGTCAACCACCTGGCCAAAAACCTGAACAACTTTTCCTATACTCATAGAATCTCCTTTTATTTCAGCGCTTCAACAGCTCCTACAATATCCGCAATTTCCATTGTAATATTCGCCTGCCGGATTTTATTCATATGAAGCGTCAAATCTTCAATAAGTTCGGTTGCGCTTTTTGTCGCATTATCCATGGCATTCATTCTTGCCGATAACTCCGCGGCATAGGACTCAAGCAGAGACCTGAAAACCTGGGATTTCACGTATCTTGGAAGCAATGATTCCAGAATCTTGTCCTTTTGGGGCTCATAAAGAAAATCTACTTTGGATTTTTTGGATTCAACTGGTTTTTCAACCGGCAAAAGATCAACCTGTACCACCTGCTGGGAAATAGCGGATTTAAATTCATTATAAATCATAACGATTTTGGAGAGATTTTCTTTGATATAAATATTAATAAGGTCCTGGCCGATAAGTTCCGCGTGAACAAAACCGAGTTTGCTGAAAATATTTGAATACTCGCCGGATGCAGTGATATTTAATCTCCTGAAATATTCCTGGGCCTTTCTTCCTGCAACAAACATTTTTATTTCCGTTCCAGGCTGCTGGTTAATAAATTCCATAGCTTTGCGGATTACATTATTGTTAAACCCGCCGCATAACCCTTTATCGCCGGTAATCACAAGCAGCCCGGCCTTTTTTGAAACCTGTTTTTTCAACAAAGGGTGTGCCGCGACTTCAAACTCAGATGTTCTTACAGCCAAATCTGAAAGCAACTCCTGCATTTTTACGGCATAAGGCCGCGCATTAATAATGTTTTTCTGGGCCCTCGCAAGCCGCGCGCCGGCTATCATTTTCATGGCCTTCGTGATCTGCTGGGTTGATTTAAAACCCTTTATTTTTCTTCTTAATGCGCTTATTGAGGGCATGTTATTTAAACTGCTCTTTAAAAGATTTTATCGCTGAATTTATTTTTTCGCTAAGCGCATCTTCAATAACTTTTTTTTCATTAATTTCAGCGCAGATTTCCGGATGATTCGCATCCAGATACTTATATAAAGAATTTTCAAATTCCTTTATTTTACTTACGGCAATATCGTCTAAGAACCCGTTTATTCCCGCAAAAATAATTATTATCTGCTTTTCCACCGGCAAAGGCTGGTATTGTTTTTGCTTCAATATTTCCACAATTCTCTCGCCCCGCGCCAACTGCATCTGGGAAGCTTTATCAAGTTCTGAACTGAACTGCGCGAATGCCGATAAATCGCTGTACTGTGCCAGCTCAATTCTTACCTTGCCTGCAACCTGGCGCATAGCTTTTATCTGGGCAGTACCGCCTACTCGGGATACTGACAAACCCGGATTTATTGCCGGCCTGATACCGGAAAAAAACAGGTTTCCTTCAAGATAAATCTGCCCGTCAGTGATAGAAATTACGTTTGTCGGTATGTAGGCTGAAATATCCCCTGCCTGGGTTTCAATTATAGGGAGAGCAGTTATAGAACCGCCGCCGTTTTTGTCTGAAAGTTTACAGGCGCGTTCCAACAGCCTTGAGTGCAGGTAAAAAACATCTCCCGGGTAAGCTTCACGGCCCGGAGGCCTGCGAAGTAATAACGCCAACTGCCTGTAAGCCTGCGCATGCCTGGTCAAATCATCATAAATACAAAGAACATCTTTGCCTTTCCATAAAAATTCTTCGCCCATCGCACAGCCTGCATAAGGAGCAACATATTGTAACGGCGCCGGGTCGCTGGCTGTAGCTGAAACAACTATTGTATATTCCATTGCGCCGTGAGCTTCAAGAGTTTTTACTATCTGGGCTATGTTTGATTGTTTTTGTCCTATGGCCACATAGATACATATCGGCCTTTTAGGGTCATTTTTCTGATTTATAATTGTATCGATTGCAATTGCTGTCTTGCCAATCTGCCTGTCTCCTACGATAAGTTCCCGCTGGCCTCTGCCGATGGGAATCATGGAATCAATAGCTTTCAAACCGGTTTGTAACGGCTCTTTAACAGGCTGTCTTTCAATAACGCCCGGGGCTATAACTTCAATAGGCCGTGTTTTTCCCGCCGTATCAACTTTACCTTTACCGTCAAGAGGCTGGCCGATAGGGTTTACAACTCTTCCAAGAAGCGCTTCGCCAACAGGTACTTCCATGACCTTGCCTGTGCGTTTTACTTCATCGCCTTCTTTTGTAAGCTGCTGCCCGCCGAAAAGAATACAGCCTACGCTATCCGCTTCCAGGTTTAATACCATGCCGAAAACATTATGCGGCAATAAAACCAGCTCGCCGTACATAACTTTTTCCAAGCCGTAAACTCTGGCTATGCCGTCGCTTACCTGCAGTACATAACCGACTTCCTTGAGTTCAAGCTTGGATTGATAATTTTCCAACTGTTTTTTGATTACTCCGGTAATTTCTTTAGAATCAATTGACATAAATTAGTTCCTTTAAACTATTCAGTTTTGCCTTCAAGCTGTTATCTATTATCTCATCATCGATTTTTACAATTAATCCTCCGATGAGTTTTTTATTCAAGCTATATTGAACCGCAACTTTTTTTCCTGCGGATTTTTTAAGCTTGTCTTCAATTTCCGTTTTTTCTTTCCCGGACAATTCCCAGGAACTTTCAACACTGACTTCCTGTATATTTCCTTTTTCCTTCTGTAATTTCTTCAACTCTTCAAGAATTTCTTTAACGAGAAATATTTTGCCCTTTTGTATCAGGACCGCAAGGCATTCTTTAATATCGGGAGACAGCTTTGTTTTGAAGTTTTTAAAGAGTAATTGTTTTTTTTCTTCCAATGAAAACAGCGGATGCGCCAGAAATTTATTTACATCCGGAGTAGTTTCCAAAATCTTTGCTATTGCGCCAAACACTTCGAGCGCACCCTGTAATTCTTCTTCGAGTACAGGATAAAACGCCCGGGCGTAATGCCTGGAAACAAAAATATTTTTCATAATTTATCGACAACTTCCTTGAAAAGTTTATCCTGTAATTTTTTATCTACAGATCCCTGAAGCAGTTTTTCAGCCATAGCTACAGAAAGGCCGGTTAATTCATTACGCAATTCCTTTGCAATACTATTTTTGTCCTGTTTAAGCTGCTGTTCAACTTTATTACGCAATTCCTCAGCTTCCTTCTGGGCTGTGTTAAGAATATCTTTCCTAAGCCGTTCTCCGTCCTGTTTGGCCTGGGAGAGAAGCTCATCGGTTTTCTGTTGAATCTCCGCTAATTTAAGGTTATACTCCTGTTGAAGTCTTTCCACTGCCTGGCGCGCTGATTCCGCGGAATCGATATCTTTTTTTATTTTTTCCTGGCGTTCTTTCAGCATATTTATCAAAGGGCCCCAGGCTAATTTCCACAATATGAAAACAGCTGCCAAAAAGGTTATTATTTGGGCTAAAAATATCCCAGGATTAATTTCGATCATGTTATTGTATAAAATACTTCATGAAGGGATTTACAAAAAGCAAAATTATCCCGATGAAAAGCGTATAAAGCACCAGTGATTCAATAAATGCCAAACCGATCATCATGGCCAGCTGAATCTGCGGTGTTGCTTCCGGCTGTCTGGAAATACCTTCCACGGCTTTTGAAACCACCATGCTCTGCGCCAAACCGCAAAATGCCGCCGCAAAAGCAATACCAAGACCGGACACTATTACGGTCCATACGAAATAATTTACTGAAAACGGCGCTGCTGCCTGAACCACTGCAGTGGCGGCCTTTTCCTGCGCGAATACTAAACCTGTCATCAACATAAATGAACATACACTGATAATTCTTCTAAACACGTTACCCTCCTTAATGTTCTTCTGACTTCACTGCTCCTGCAACATACGATATTGTCAAAACCAAAAATATTAGCGCCTGTATAATTCCTATCATTAGCCCCAGAAGAAGAATCAACGGCCGCAAAACCAGCGGCCCTACTGTCAAAGCTTTCTCAATGGGCCCGTTGCCGAAAAAGAATTTCAAAACAAGCAAAGCAAGTACGCCAAGCAATATTTCTTTTGAAAATATATTACAAAACAAACGCATGGCCAATGAAAACGGCCTTGCAAAATTGCTGATCATTTCGATTATGAACATCAAAATATTTATTGGAAACATATACCAGGGCAGTTTTGGCCCGAAGAAATGCCCGAGATAACCCCAGCCTTTTTTTAAAAAACCCTGAAAATTGTAATAAATAAAAACTACTAACGCCAAAGTTACAGTGACATAGGGGTCGGATGTCGGAGAAATCAGCCCCGGAATCAGCCCGATGATGTTGCTTACAAGTACGTAAAGAAATATGCCAAGGAATAACGGGTAATATCTGAAAGCTTCCGGGCCGATGGATTCATCAGCCAGTTTAAAGATATACTCAAAACAGGCTTCAAGCGCGGCCTGTATTTTACCCGGGATGTATTTGAACGACTTCAACACAACTAAAGACAATACAAGCAAAATAGCCCATACCAGCAGGGACATTAAAATAGAAGTTGGAACATGCGCAATGTGATATTCTATGCTTTCGGGGACAATTGACATAATTTTGTCAGCTTAAATATTCCTATAATAAAACCTGTTACCAGCCCCAGGAAAAAACCAGCCATGTTTATTTTTAATAAAACAATCAACAGGCAAAAAACCAGCACAACCGCCGGAAGGCGCAGGAAAAAAGTTCTCCAGAAATAACTCCAGATTTTAGGCGTTTGCAAAGCGCTTACTTTTTCCAGAGTCAGGGCAAGCATGTATAAATTAAGCAAACTTACCGCCATTCCTGATAAGATGCCGGTAAAAATGCTTTCGGCTTTCAAAAATAAAAATGAAAAAACTGAAAGCAAAATAAAAAGAGCGGCTACTTTAATGATTGTTTTCTTTATGCTTAGAAACATTGTTTAATTTCAGAATGTCTTTTATTATTTGCCAAAAACCGGCAGCGATTCCAAGAGAAAGGAAAATTATAGTTAAATAGCGGGTGTGAAAATATTTATCAAGATAAACCCCGATTATCAGCCCGGCTGCGGTACAAGCAACTAAATTTATTCCGATGGAAGAAACAAAATACAGCCCGGCATAAGAGTTTTTTTTTACCGGTGTCATACTGATAAATCTTCGATGCGTATAAGCACTGCTTTTGATTTTATTACGGAAAGCTTATTAATTTCATCAATAGCATCCCTGATTGCTTTTTCTTTGACCGAGTGCGTAATTATAAGCACCGGGACAACTTTTTTGTGCCTGGAAACAGGCTCCTTCTGGAAAACCTGGGCAATAGAGACATTATATTTTGCCAGCATGCCAGAAATTTTTGATAATACCCCGGGTTTATCTATGGCGGAAAACCTTAAATAGTACTTTCCCGTACGGTCCCGGGCAGGCAAATATTCCAGGGCCGCGCAATTTGAAGTATTTACATAAGGTACCGTGCCCGCAGTGCCCATGGAAAATTCCTTTGCCAAAAACATTATGTCGCTTACAACAGCGCTGGCGGCGGGGTTCCCGCCTGCCCCTTTGCCATAAAACATTATATTCCCGCTGGCATTGCCGTCAACCAGTATGGCGTTATATTCGTTTTCAACGGCCGCAAAAGGATGATCCTTTGGTATCAGGCAGGGGCTTACATAAAAATCAAGTTTATTGCCGCAGTTTCTTCCGACTCCCAGTAATTTAATGATATAACCGAATTCTTCATAGGCGTATTTTATATCTATCCTGTCAATGTTACCTATTCCTTCGCAATAAATTTTTTCTTTTTTTACCCAGCACGACCAGGCTATCGATGAAAGTATAGAAAGTTTATGAGTGGTATCTATTCCTTCAATATCAAAATGCGGATTGACTTCCGCAAAACCGCTTTTTTGGGCCTGTTTAAGCGCAATGTCAAAACTTATATTTTCCTTAAACATTCTTGTAAGAATGTAATTTGTCGTTCCGTTTAATATTCCCGCAATACAGTTAATGCGGTTTGACGCTAACCCCTCGTTCAAAGCCTGTATTATTGGTATGCCGGCGCCCACAGTTGCCTCAAAATAAACCACTTTCCTTTTGGATCTTGCAAGAGTAAAAATCTCATCCCAGTTTTCAGCTAGAACAGCTTTATTTGCCGTTACAACATTTTTACCGTTTTTTAAAGATTCAATGATAACCTTTTTTGCTATATCTATTCCGCCGATAAGTTCAACGACAATGTCAACATTAGAATCAGTTACTAATTTCTGCCAGTCGGAAGATAATTTCACATTCGAACCCAGCCTTTTCGCCCCGGCTTTAAGCCGCGATGAAGAAGCATCGCACAAATGGGTAACTTCAATTGAAGTCCCTATTTTGCTTTCGATAATTTTACTGTTTTTATTTAATATCTCCAGGGTACAGCTTCCTACCGTGCCTAAACCTACAAAACCTAAATTTACTTTCCTTTTTTGCATCTAAATACCCTTTTTTTTGCTTTTCAGCAGTTTTTTTATTCTTAAAACGGCATCATGAAAACGATTATCATGCGTTACAAGTGAAAAACGCACATAGCCTTCGCCGTATTCCCCGAAAGCTATTCCCGGGGTCGTAGCTACTCCCGTTTCTTTAACCAACGCTTCCGAGAATTTCAATGAACCTGCGGCTTTAAATTCCTCCGGCAACTGGGCCCAAAGATACATGGTAGCTTTGGGTTTCTCAACATGCCAGCCGATTTTATCCAGCTCTGAAACAAACTTATCCCTTCTGCGCCGGTATATTTCAATTGTTTCTTTTATACATTCTTTCGGGCTTTTCAATGCGCATACCCCGGAAAGCTGGATGAAAGTTGGAACCCCGTAATCAACAAAAGATTTGAATTTTTCAACGGGTTTTAATATCTCTGCATTTCCTACCACAAAACCTACGCGCCAGCCTGCCATGGAAAATGTTTTGGAAAAGGAATGGTATTCTACCGCGACATCCATGGCGCCAGGAACCTGCAAAAATGACGGGCTTACATATCCGTCAAAGGTAAGTTCTGAATAGGCGTTATCGTGAATAATTATTATGTTGTATTTTTTTGCAAACCTGACTACTTCCTTGAACAGTTCCATATCCTCAACTATTGCTGTTGTCGGGTTATTCGGATAGTTGAGAAACATTATTTTTGCTTTCTTCGCTATACTCGCAGGTATTTTGCCTAAGTCCGGAAGGAATTTGTTTTTTGCCAGAAGAGGCATTTTGTAAGCCTCTCCGCCGGAAAGAGCAACGCCATTGTAATAAACGGGATATCCAGGGTCAGGGACAAGGGCGATATCACCGGGATTCAAATATGTCATGCAGAGGTGAGCAACACCCTCTTTTGAGCCTATTAAAGCCAATACTTCATTTTCGGGATTAATTTTTACATCAAATCTTTCCTGGAACCACTCAGCAACAGCCGCGCGGAATTTCGGCATGCCCTTGGCCTGCGGGTACCGGTGGGTTCTGATATGATTTTTTACTGTGTCGCACAATCTGTCAACTATATGACTTGGTGTCGGCATATCGGGATTTCCCATGCCCAAGTCTATGACATCGAGTTTTTTAGCGAAAGCTTCAAGTTTGAGCTGGTTTATCCGCGAGAATATATAAGGAGGCAGTTTGTTTAATTTCTCGGAAACTTCTATTTTCATAATGCCCCGATTATAGGATATTTTAGGGCTTTAATCAATCAGCTTTTTGTCCGGATCCACTACATCTGCATCAATAATGTCACCATGATTTGCATGGAAGGAAACGTTATGCCATTTTTGTTTTTTTGGAACAAAAAACCAGTTTAAAACGACATTAATAACGCCGAAAATAGTTGACCCGATAACGGCCCAAATAAAACCATCTACTTTAAACCCAGGGACCAGGACTGAAACCAGGTAAAACATTAATCCATTAATGACAAAAGTGAATAACCCCAGCGAAATTATGTTTATAGGCAGGGTAAGCATTATAATGACGGGTCTCAAAATAATATTCATCAACCCAAGCACAACAGCGGCAATAACCACTGTTTCCCACCTATCGGCATGAATAGGCGAAAACATAGCCACAACAAGCATCATTGAAATAACATTTACAATAAGTTTCGCGAATATTTCTTTCATATAGGTATATTTTGAAAGGTGAGAACTTATGGCTATTTTACTTTATGAAGGAGCTGACTGGCGGGTATTCGTACGACCTTACCGTTTCTCCATGTAGATAGCGGCCTGCCTGTCTGTATATGACGGTCTACAACTTCCTGCACAGCTTCTTTAAGCGCAAGAAAAGCTTTATCTTGAAGTGTTAATCTTTTTTTCATAAAGCATCTCTAATTTTATCATATAAGCTTTTATCTACTACTAACAGTTTACCATTTTTTTGCTCAGCTATCAAATTAGGCATGGATCCTGTATTATCAAATAGCATAATTGAATCTAAAATAGGAAAATAGACTTTGAAAAGATTGAAAATACTTCTACCGAAACGTCTGTTAACATCATGAGCTGGGACATTATGACCACCTTCTGCAACTCTATCGTTTATCCTGGCAATAGCCAATTCAGAATTTGGAATCCAAAGAAAAAAAAGATGAAGCTGATACCCTCTGCTTTTTTGATTCTTTAAAAATTTTAAATAGGTTTTTCCTGACAATGTTGTTTCAAAAGCAAAAGAAACATTCTTGTTTGCTAATTCATGAATTTGTTCAAGAACAAGCCGGCCTGCTTTAATAGCCGCTATATTAGGTGAAAATGGAGACAAACCCTTTGCAATAAGGTCAGCATTTATAAAATGCTGGCAATTTGCATACCGGGGTAAAAACTTGCTGGCAAAAGTTGTTTTGCCTGAACCGTTTGGCCCTGCAATAATATAAATGCTCTTGTTCATGTTCTATACTGTCCTATTAAATTATATAAAATATTGACTCAATATTCAAAAACTACACTAACTGGCAAGAATATTTCAATAGTAATATTTTTACAATAGTAATATTTTTACGTTTATATTATAGCAAATAAAAAAAGCCGAGCTGGATAGCTCGGCTTTTTGTAATTCCTAACTAAATGACTTCTATAAGTTTAGAAGTGGTACCTTATGGAAGCGCGGGAAATCAGGTCCGAT
>JAHIVV010000074.1 GCA_018816525.1 Elusimicrobiota bacterium | reverse complement strand
TAAAAAACACGTAATAGACCTTTGCCAGAAAATTATTGATGCAAAACTGAGTAATTTGCACTATACAGCCATGTGCATGTACAACACGCTTGATGATGAAATGCTGGAAATTATGAAAAAAGCGGGTTATTACCAGATAAGAGTCGGCGTAGAAACTGTCAGCGAGAAAGTCGCCGAAGGTATCGGCATGAAAGGCAAACTCAACCTGGATAAACTGTACAGAGTGCTTTCAACAGCGAAAAAACTCGATATAGAAATCTACGGAACCTTCCTTGTGGGCGCGCCTAACGCAAACCCGGAAGAAGACATGAAAACCATAAATGTGATGAAAGACCTTCTTAAAAAAGAATTGCTGACTGAATTGCAGATTTCAATATGCACGCCTCAGCCAGGAACACCTTTCTATAATAAGGTAGAAAAGGAAGGGTGGCTGCTTCACAAAGAATGGCAGAGGTTTGACGGCAATACAGAGTCAGTAGTAAGCTATCCCCATTACCCAAAAGAAAAAATAGAAGAAGTTTATAAAAAAGCCGTTGATATAGGCCATTATTACAGGGGATTAATCAGCCTGAAAAAGGACGGATATTTTTCTACAGCTGTTAAAGCGATAAAAAAACGCGGAGTTTTCGGATCCATAAAACTTGTTATTGAATATTTGAGAGGAAAAATATAAATGTCTCAGAAACAAAGAGTTGCGCTGATCAGCCCCGGTACCGAGCAGGTTTTTGCGGTTCACGAGCCTATAAATCTCGGTTTTTTAGCTTCCTACCTGGAAAAAACCGGGTATGAAGTAAAAATCATTGACCAGTTGGGCGGGCAAAATGTTGAAGAAGAGCTTTTTAAGTTCAATCCTGACCTGGCCGGGATAACTGCCACTACGCCTGTTATCTATGAAGCGTATAAAGTTGCACAGCTTGCCAAAAAAATGGGGATTCTCACGGTTATGGGCGGCATCCATGCCACCATGTTCCCGCAAGAAGCGCTAAAGTACGCGGACATCGTTGTAAAAGGCGAGGGGGAAAAAGCTCTTGTTGAAATATTGACGAAAAATATAAAAAACGGTATCATAACAGGCGCCGCCATTACAAAGCTTGACGATATCCCTCCTCCGGCGCGCCACCTGATGCTGATGAAGGAAAGGTACCTCTATTGTAAAAAAAGAGTGCCTTACATAGGCCACCTTCCGAGAGTCCCGGCAAATAAAAGAATAATTCATATGATTACCAGCCGCGGCTGTCCGCATGCCCGCTGTATCTATTGCCATAATTCCACAAAAAATATTCCTTACAGGTCCAACAGCCCGGAAAGAGTTATAGAAGAAATAAAATTGCTTAAAAAGCAGTTTGACGTAGAGGTTATTTATTTCATGGAAGATAATTTTTTCGCAGAAAAAAATCGGGTAATGAAAATCTGCGAACTGATGATACAAAATAAGCTCGATTACATTGATTGGGGCGGCACTATCAGGGTAGAGCAGGTTGACGAAGAAATGCTGTCCGCTTCAAAAAAAGCCGGCGCAAAATGGGTGGGAATAGGTTTTGAAAGCGGTTCCCAGAGAATCCTGGACATTTTAAGCAAGGGCATAAAAATCGAACAATCCGCAAGAGCAGTAGAAATTGTGCGCAAAGTAGGGTTGTTACCGCACGGCAACGCAATGATAGGAAACCCCACGGAAACACTCGAAGACGTTGAAATGACAAGAAACTTTCTGTTCAAAAACAAGGTTGTGCTTCCTGAAATATATATTTACACTCCTTATCCCGGTACAAAAGCGTGGGAAATGGCCGTAGAAAACAAATTAGTGCCGGCTATGGATAAAATTGACTGGCGCATTTTCACCCAGGAAAGAATAGTAATGAATTTGTCGGCGATGACTAAAGAGCAAATCGAAAAAGGAAGAGCCCGCCTGCTTTTGCAGTATTATCTCAGCCACCCGATTGAAACTTTCAATATTTTAAAATGGATTCTGTTGTTCCCGATAGCTCCGCTTACCAAAGCGATTAAAATTGTCTCCCCGCTGTTTAGATTGAAAAGAAAGGAAGCTTAAATGGCAAAAAACAAAAACAGGCCTCCGATTCAAACAAAAGCTGCCTTTATTGAGAAGGTTGTACAGCTAAAACCCTTAATACCGGGTTTTATTATTTTTTCGGCTCTTCTGGTTTGGGGCTGGGTAATATCGCGCAGTTATTTTGAACAGTACAAAGTAAACCTGGATTGGCTTAATTATGTGCTATCAGTTCAGGAATTCAACAACCCGACAATTTCTTCATTTTTTGGCGTATTCGGCGATTATTTGTTGACTGCAATACTTGTTATCTGGTTTTACATTTCTGCTTTTGGCGTTGGAGAAAAAATCAGGGGCTTATTTAAAGTTGAAAGTGAAAACAAATACGAAAACCTGTTTTTTTCGATAGGATTCGGAATTTCTGTCATTATCTACGGCACTTTTTTTATCGGCCTGGCCGGCGGGCTGTATAAGCAGTTTTTTGTAATGATATTTATAGCCCTGGGTATTTTCGGGATATTTGAACTTAAGAAATTTCATACTAAACATAAAAATGTTTTAAATCAGCCCAAGAAACCAGAATTTAATTTTGTAAATTTCCTGCTTGTAATTGTTCTGTTTATAGCAGGCCTGGTTACGCTTGTTACCGCCCTTACACCTGAAACTTTCTACGATTCCACGCAGTATCATCTGGGTGTCCCTTTGATATGGATACAAAACCACAGGATTTGCGAAATACCTACCATCCAGCAAAGCTACTACCAGATGAATATGCATATCCTTTATGTTATTTCAATCCTACTGAAATATTCCGGCCTTGCTAAACTGCTCAATTATTCATTCGGTCTGTTTTCAGCCGTGCTTGTCTATATTATTACAAAAAAATACTTCTCAAAAAAAGCCGGACTGCTTGCCGTTGCCTTGTTTTGCGCAGCCCCGATAGTCATGTTCGTATCTAGCAGAAGCTGTATTGAACTACCGATGACATTTTTTGAATTATTAGGCCTGTTTGCGATATTCAACTGGATCAATTCGAAAAAGGACAGGTGGTTTTTCGCCGCCGCTATATTTTCCGGCATGGCGTTGGCCAGCAAGCTAACCTCTGTGTTCGGCGTAATTTCGCTTATTTTTGCGGTTTTAATGTATTACGTAATCTACCGCAGGCAGGAAATACTGCACTTGCTTAAAATCGGCTCAATATTTCTTTTAATTTGTTTCGCGCTGGTATCGCCGTGGCTTTTGAAAAATTATATATTGATCGGCAACCCGATATTTCCTTTTAAGCTGGACCTGGCGCATTTTCAGGTTCAGCAGGTATCAAAAAATGCGATTACTTCCTATATTGACCAGGCGCCCATACCTTTGACTATCAAAAACATTGTTACAATCCCCTGGAATACAACCATGGGTAAATATCAGGAAAGTTTTTCCGGAGCAGCGTTTCTTCTGCTGATCCCATTTTTGTTTTTCTTTAAAAAAACAAATAAACTCGCAAAAATAATATTTTTCTATTGTATTCCTTATTATCTGTTCTGGATTGTAATCGGCAGGTGTTATCTGAGATTTTTAATTACTCCGCTGGCATTTCTGTCTATTGTGCTGGCGTATTATGTAACTGAGGCAGCCATTTCTAATATATTCAAAAACATAATAGCGCTTATTTTAATAGTATTTTTCGGCACAAACATGTTACTCTACATGTTTTTCCAGAAAATGAGCCAGAATCCACTGGGTGTTGTTTTCGGCATGCAGTCAAAAATGGAATACCTTTTTTCATCCAGGCAATCCTACCCGTCGCCCTATTACCAGGTTATTGACTGGGTTAACAATAATTTACCCCAGGATGCAAAAATAGCTTTCTTCGGCGAAACCAGGCCTTATTACGCGCAAAGAAGAGTTCTTGCGCATTCAGCCGGGGATTTTAACCAGGTGATACTGTGGTGCAAGAAAGTAAACAGCGCTGATGAACTGAGGGAAAAGCTGGCAAAAGAAAGAGTCACGCACATTATGTTCAATGCGCCGGAAGGAAGGCGGTTGAATTGCTACGATATTTTCCAGTTTGAGCCGAAAGATTTGGAAATTTTCAGCGCTTTCTGGGAAAAGTATTTAAAAATGATCTATGCCGCGCTTCCTGACGCCTCATTGAATGACGGCCGGCGCGCGTCAAAAGTGCCGGAATTTTGGGCCGGCTACCAGCAGAATCCATTTAATTATGTATATCTTTATGAAATTTTGTCTCCGGAAGATGTTAACAGGCCTCGCCAGGCCGTGTTAAATTTTTTCCTTTATAAAAACCTTTACGAACCCAAAAGGCAGGTGCTGTTAGGCCCGACAATAGAGAAACTAATAAAGGCAAAGAAATAATAATGAAAAACAAAATTCAAACAAATGAATATGTGAATTTATTAAAGGATGTTAAACAGCGTATCCGTTCAGCACAGTATGAAGCTTTAAAAGCAGTAAACAAAGAACTTATTAACCTGTACTGGGATATTGGCAGAATGATTGTGTCACGGCAAAGTGATGATACTTGGGGAAAATCAATAGTAAAAAAACTTGCTGTTGATTTACAACAAGAATTTACAGGTATACAAGGATTTTCAACCCAAAATCTTTGGAGGATGAGACAGTTTTATCTTGTCTATAAAAGTAATACAAAACTCTCACCACTGGTGAGAGAAATTGGCTGGACACATAATGTGATTATTTTAATGCATTGTAAGGATCCGCTTGAGCGGGAATTCTACATTCGTATGACCAAACGCATGGGTTGGACAAAAAATGTTCTAATTCACCAGATTGAAAACCAAAGCTATGAAAAAACACTTCTAAATCAGACGAATTTTAATAAAGCCTTGCCTGAGAAAATTAAGAATCAGGCAAAACTGGCAGTGAAAGATGAATATACCTTTGATTTCCTTGAACTGAGCGAAGAACATAGTGAAATGGAGCTTGAGAGGGCTTTAATTGCAAAAATCAACAAGTTTCTTGTGGAAATGGGCGGGATGTTTTCATTTATGGGCAATCAATTTCGTTTAGAAGTTGACGGTGATGAGTTTTTTATTGATATTCTGCTTTATCACCGCCGGTTAAAATGCCTTGTTGCAATAGAGCTTAAGGTAGGTAAATTTTTACCAGAGCATGTAGGTAAAATGCAGTTTTATCTTGCAGCGTTGGATAGCAAGGTGCGTGAAAAAGGCGAAAATCCTTCCATTGGTATTATTTTATGTAAAGATAAAAAACACACTATCGTTGAGTATGCGCTTAAAGAAAGCAATAAACCAATAGCAGTTGCCAAATACCGAATGACTCCAACATTGCCAAAGAATTTGCAGAAAGAACTTCCGGCACCGGAGCAAATACGGAAATTATTTGATAAGGATTAGTGATTGTTTGTACATCGTATAGAAACATAAACGCCTCATAAATGCCTCAAACGCCCCATTATTGCCTATCGAAGGGAGTTAATTAGGAAGTAATTATGGCTAAGGTTTTATTCATCTGTGCGGGATGCGAACATTTAGGGATTGAATACATTTCTTCCATGCTCAAGAAACACAACCACCAGGTTGATTTATTTCTTGTGCCTATATTGCCGGAAGATTCATTTTTTAATGTAAAATTGGTACAGAAAAATTATAAATACTCAGATTTCAAAAAGAAAATAATTGAAAGAATACAGAACCACCCGCCTGATATAATCGCTTTTTCAGCTGTAACAGATTTTTATCGTTATGGCTGCGACATCGCAAAAGACATTAAAGCGCAGATTGACATCCCGATAATTTTCGGCGGCATACATCCTACCACTGTGCCTGACATTGTCATAAACGAACCGTTTATCGATATTATCTGTGTTGGTGAAGGCGAATTCGCCATGCTTGAGTTGATGAATCGCATAGAAGAATACAAAAAAGAAAAAACCCTACAAATTAATAATCTATGGTTCAAAAAAAATGGCGTAGTGACAAAAAATCCCACCAGCGATCTGGTTGAAGACCTTGATGAATTTCCTCTTCCAGATAAACAGTTATTTTATGACAGAATGCCGTCATTCCGCAGGCAATTCAATATTAATTCTACGCGCGGTTGCCCGTTCGGGTGCACTTATTGTTGTAATAACATTTTAAGGGCTATATATAAGGAAAAGGGAAAATATTTAAGAAAGAGAAGCGTAGAGAACGTCCTTCTAGAGCTTGAACAGAATGTTACGAAAGATACCAAGCTCATTTTTTTCCGTGATGAAGTTTTTCCTTATAATAAGGTTTGGATGAGGGAATTTGCAGAAAAATACCCAAAAAGAATAGGCATTCCTTATAAACTATTTATCCATCCAAGAATGTGTACGCAAGAAACCACGCAGCTGCTTGCCCAGTCTGGCTGTATCTATGTCTCAATGGGAGTTCAGAGCGGGTTCGAAGAAACCCGTAAGAAGTACCTCAAGCGCATAGACACCAATGATGAAATAGCGGCAGCGGTGAAGAATCTTAAAAAAGCAGGAATAAGAGTTAATATTGACCACATCGCAGGCGTGCCGGGTGAAGGCGAAAATGAAATGGTCCAAACGGCTATTTTTTATAATGATTTTCGGCCTAATGTAGTTACCTATTTCTGGATGACCCTTTATCCCAACACGGAAATTGTATCCATATATAAAAGCCTCAGTTTGATAACGGATAAAGAAATTGGTAGAATCAACCACGGCGAGCTTCAGTCGGATTTTCTTGGAGGAAGCGTAAGTTTCAACCAACAGCTCTTTTACCAGTTCAGGACTTTTCTTTGTTATCTTCCGCTTATCCCGAAATGGTTTTTTTCACTGCTAATAAAGTGGAAGGTGTACAAATACGTAAATATAAAGTCACGTTTTTTCAGCTCACTTTTCCCGAGATTGCTGTTGGCGCCTTTTAACAGGGATGTAAGGGCTTGGAAGGTTGAAATAGGCGATTGGCTGGAAAGAATGAGCTATTTTAAGAAATTTATGAGAGACGAGGTATAACACAAAATGGGTAAATTCAAAAAACCGATACAAATAACCGCGGGAATAGTAATCAGCGTAGTGTTTTTATACCTGGCTTTCAGGCGGGTGAATATCCAGGAAACACTGCAGGTAATAGCCAGAGTGAGATGGCAGTTTTTAATTATTGCTGTTGCCGCTACTATTACCGGTATTTATGTGAGAAGTTACAGATGGAGAATAATTTTAAATAAGGACTTGCCTCTTTCATATTTTGTCGAATCTACGTTTGTAGGCCAGTTTATTAATAATGTTTTGCCTTTTAGGATGGGGGATTTAGCTCAGGCGTATTTTCTTGCAAATAAAGGTAATCTCAGTAAAAGTACGGCTTTTTCTACGGTGATTCTTGAAAGGCTCACAGATGTTATGCCTCCGGTTTTAATATTGATACTGGGTTCGTTTTTTGTATTTATGCCGGAACAAATCGGGCGGTTTAATATTTTAATCGTTGTGGCGATACTATTTTCAATATTATTCTGCGTTATAAAATTCCAGAAAAAACTGGTGGGGATATTTGAAAAACTTCTCCCAAACAGCAGTTTCGGAAAAAGGCTTCATCAATTCATAGATAATTTTTATGCCGGCATGAGTTTTGTAAAAGATAGAAAAAGGTTTGCAAAAGTGGCCGCTCTTTCAATTCTGCTGTGGGGTGTTTACGGGTTTACTGCATATTGCTGTCTTTTGGCTTTTAATATTCATATAAATTACCTTGGAGCCATGCTGGTTATCAGCGTAGTAGCCATTAGTGTAACAATCCCGGCTTCTCCCGGATACGTGGGGACATGGGAATTTTTCAGTATTTTGGCGTTGAGTATTTTTAAAGTAGGTAAAAGCGTTGCGCTAAGTTTTGCATTGCTGTATCATCTTGTCGGATGGCTTCCTGTAACCCTCCTGGGTTTTATAATAGTCCTCAAAAGCGGCATTTCCATCTCCAAACTTGAAAATCAGGAAGAAACAAATATGTAATTTGGAGTTGACAATTACAAAATATACATGTAAAATGGAAGTATGTATTCCAGAATTATTAAGCCCCCCAAAAATAAAAGTTTCTTTTTGTTCGGCCCGCGCGGTACAGGCAAAACTACCTGGGTAAAATCCTGTTTTCCTGATGCATTATATTTTGACCTGTTGGAAGCAGAAATATATAATGACCTTTTAGCTAATCCTCAAAGACTTGAAAATTTAATACCAAAGGATTTTAAGAAATGGGTAATTATAGATGAGATACAAAGAGTTCCGGAACTGCTCAATGAAGTTCATCGGTTAATTGAAAAATATAAGTATAAATTTATACTGACCGGTTCAAGCGCCCGCAAGTTAAGGAAAAAAGGGCATAATCTTTTAGGTGGGCGTGCATTGACATACTCAATGTATCCGCTAACTGTTGTTGAATTAGGAAAAGACTTTGATTTTAATCATTCCCTGAAATATGGTTCCCTGCCGAGCGTATATACCGAAAATAACCCGAAAGAGTATCTGGAAAGCTATGTTAAAACTTACCTGGATGAAGAAGTGCGTTTTGAAGGCCTGACAAGGAACCTAAGCGCATTCTCAAGGTTTTTGGAAGCTGCGAGTTTTTCTCAAGGGTCCATTTTAAGCGTATCTGCGATTGCCCGTGAATGCGCGGTTGAAAGAAAAGTAGTAGAAAACTATTTTTCTATCCTTGAAGACCTGCTAATTGCATATAAACTGCCTGTTTTTACAAAAAGAGCGAAAAGACGAATGGTTTCTCATCCCAAGTTTTATTTTTTTGATGTTGGAATTTACAGGACATTAAGGCCGATGGGCCCTTTAGACAGGCCTGAAGAAACTGAAGGTATTGCATTGGAAACACTTTTCTTTCAAGAAATAAAAGCTGTTAATGAATCACTGGGACTGGGATACTCAATTTATTACTGGCGGACATCCAACAACATGGAAGTGGATTTTGTGATGTATGGGGAAAAGGGCATCAGGGTTTTTGAAGTCAAACGGGCTGGTAAAGTCACAAGCTCCATGCTTTCAGGTTTAAAGTCATTTTTAAAAGAATATCCTATGGCAAAAGCCTATTTCGTATACGGTGGAGATAAATATGTGAGAGAAGGCAACATTGAAATTGTGCCTATTAAAAACCTGTTAAAAAATCTTCCAGAAGTTTTATTATAGTCTTCAAAAGAGGCATTTCCATCTCCAAACTTGAAAATCAGTAGAAAGCAATGCTTCCATCAACACGGAAATGTTTTGGATTGTATTTGGATTATTTTTTTAATAGAATCAATCTATGGAAAAAACAGGAACATTGATAGCAGTTGTTGATGATGAACAGGATATCCTAGAATTGCTTTCGCTTAATCTGAAGAAAGCCGGGTACAAAGTCAAGGAATTTTCTGATTCAAAAAGTTTTTTCAAGTCAATAGAAAATCAAAAACCGAGCCTTATAATCCTTGATATAATGCTTCCTGATATGGACGGTTATGAAATCTGCAAACAGCTTAAAAGCAGCAGCAAGTTTGTTTCAGTTCCTATTATTATGCTGACAGCCAAGAGCGAGGAATTTGACAAAGTGCTGGGCCTTGAACTGGGCGCGGATGATTATATAACAAAACCTTTTTCACCCAGGGAGTTCGTAGCGCGGGTAAAAGCAGTATTGAGAAGAAATACCGTAAAGGAAGACAAGGAAGATTTAAAAAACATTACTTTTGGGGATATCTTGGTTATCAATCCCGAAAAATATGAAGTTATTGTTAAAGGAAAAAGAATCGATTTAACAACTACAGAATTTAAAATACTTGAAATTTTAGCTTCCCGGAAAGGTTTTGTATTCAGCAGAGATAAATTGCTTGATAATTTATGGGGCCAGGAAAAAGCCGTGCTTGACAGAACCATAGATGTTCATATTAAAAACCTTAGAGAAAAACTACGCGATGCGGGTAAGCTGATAAAGAATATAAGAGGTGTCGGTTATAAACTGGAGTTATGAAAAAGTCTATATTTTTAAAGATTTTTAGCCTTTATCTGCTGATAATTATCCTGTTAAGCTCTTCAATTCTGTTTTTTACATTCAAATCAATAAAATCCCACTACCTTAATTCTCAAGTACAAAATCTAATAAATATTAACAATGCCCTAGAACTGAAAATTCTCCCTTTGATTGAAAATAAGCAAACCAAAGAATTGGAAGTTTTAATAAAAAGCCTTGATAAAACCATCAGCACAAGAATAACAGTAATTAACGCTAAGGGAATTGTCTTGGCTGATTCTGAAAATGACCCGAAATTGATGGAAAATCGCAAGTACAGGCCCGAAGTTTTAAAGGCATTAAATGGTGAAATCGGCCAATCCGTCCGCATAAGCCTCACTAATAAGGAAGAGATGCTTTACGTGGCAAGGCCTCTCAGGGAAAAAGGCAAAATTATAGGGGTTTTGAGGGTAAGTTTGTTTTTAAAACAAATTAACATTCTTCTAGACAGCCTGAAAAACAGGATTTTTCATATTGTTATAATTATTCTGGTAATTTCCTTTATTCTTTCATTTATTTTTTCAAGGAGCCTGGCCAAGCCTATCAGGATTTTAGCGGAGGCCTCCAACAAAATTGCTGAAGGCAATTTTGAATCCAGAATTTACCTGAAAAATAATGATGAATTTAAACTACTTGCAGACAGCTTCAATTATATGGCGTCAGAAATAAAAACCTCGTTGGGGGAAATTTCGCACCAAAAAGAAGAATTAAACAGTATTATTTCTTCTATTCAGGAAGGCCTGGTTTTGCTCAATAGAGAAAATAAAATTATTTTATTTAATAAGGCTTTTGTTAAGCTTGCCGGAATGCAAAATTTGGAAAACAAATTTATTTGGGAAATTATCCGGGATCCAAAGTTAAATGAATTGATAAAAAAAATACGCCTGGAAAGGAAAAACACTATAGACGAAATAGAATTAAATGAAAAATCGGTGTTATTAAGCACTGCCACAATGGAAACAAATAATGAAGTGGTTTTAATTCTGTATGACATAACAGAATTTAAAAAACTCGGACAGATAAAAAAAGATTTTGTTGCAAATGTTTCCCATGAGCTTAAGACGCCGCTAACAGCTATTAAAGGATTCGTTGAAACAATGGAAGAAGAGGAACGGCTCAATAAACGTTACCTTGATGTGATAAAAAGAAATATTGACAGGCTTATGAACATAGTCGGCGACTTGTCAGCACTGTCCAGCCTGGAAGATAAAAGTGTTCAGCCTGATTTCCAGAAAGTTAATTTAAAGGAAGCAATTGAAAATGCTTCAAAGATATTTGAAAAGCAGATGAATGAAAAAGGACTTTTTTTAAAACTGGAACCGGACAAAAGCCTGCCCAACATAACTGCAGACCCATTCAAACTGGAACAATTATTCATAAACCTATTTGATAATGCCGTTAAATACACTGAAAAAGGCGTGATAACGATATCAGCGGTAAAATTCGGTTCATATATAAAAATTGAAGTTATAGATACCGGCATAGGGATTCCCAAAGAACACCTTCCAAGAATATTTGAAAGGTTTTATGTTGTTGATAAATCCCGCTCGAGGAAACTTGGCGGAACCGGACTGGGGCTTTCAATAGTTAAGCACATTGTTTTGCTCCATAACGGAAGTATAACCGCAGAAAGTCCCGCAAACCAGTTGGGTAGCGGCACAAAATTCATTATAAACCTTCCAATTTAACTGAAGCAAAAATCTTAACCTAAAATTAACAAACCACTTATACTGCCTTAACAGCGATATTGCATAATGTAAGCGAGTAAATAAAAAATCGCAGTATAGGGGGTTCACTTTATGAGTAGGAAAATATTAGTTTTAAGTATTGCGGGTTTAGTGTTTTCGCTTGCTACCGTTTCAGCGCAGGAAGAAAAACCAAAAGCTGAGGTCGGCGGGATAATTTTTGCGGACTATTTCTATAATTTGACAAAAAATGCTGCGCCGGCAAATATAAGTTGTTTCAAATTGACACGCCTGTATCTGACCGCAACCAGGACTCTTACCGATAAATCCAAAATAAAAGCCACTCTTGAAGGTACACAGCCGGTGAACCAATTATTCATTAAAAATGCTTTTATAGAGTTCAACGATGTTTGTTGTAATTCGAACATCAGAGCCGGAGTTATTCCAATGCCCTGGATTGGTTACGAGGAAAATATCTTGAAAAACCGTTTTATAGCAAAAACGTTTACCGATATTGCCGGTGTTCTAAATTCCGCTGATATCGGCTTGGGTTTTAGCGGAAAACTCGCAAATAAATCTGTTGATTATGATTTAGCCCTGGTAAACGGTGAAGGGTATAAAACTGCTGAAGTATCCTCAGATAAGGATATTGCCGCAAGAGTAAGTTATGAAGTTGTTAGCGGTATCAAATTACACGCATTCGAAAATATCGGCAAGGAAACCTCTCTGGGGCTTGACCGCAACCGCACAATTGCCGGCGTAAGCTTTGAGCAAAAAAAGGTTTCAGCCATGGTTTACTATCTTGCCGCTAAGGATGCAGCTGTAAATAAAGCCGGCTTCAGTTTATTCGGCAGTTATAGCATTCTTTCAAACCTTGCCCTGCTTGCCAGATTTGATTCATTTGATTCAAATACAGATGCAATAAGTGATTCCTATAACAGAATTATTGCAGGCGCAGCTGTTTCAATCTCTGAAGGAGTTCAGCTGGGCTTGAGCGCGCAGCTTATAAATTATGAAAATACTGTCGTGCAAGGCAACGATCAGACGTTTATTTACATAAGTTTGGGTGTAAAATACTAAATCTTTGAGGGAGGCTCTGTGAAGAAAATCAGTTTTTATTTGTTAAGTTGTGTTTTAGTGTTATCGTTTACAGTTGGCTGCGGAAAGAAATCCGGTGATTCAATCCAGATTAAAGGCTCAGACACCATGGTAAACCTGGTTCAGGCCTGGAGCGAGGAATTTAGTAAAGAAAACCCGGGTGCAAACATGTCGGTAACAGGCGGCGGTACCGGAACCGGTATTGCTTCTTTTATAAGTGGCAGCTGCGATATTGTAGCTGCTTCACGCCAGATGGAACCGAAAGAAATAGAGCTGGCAAAAAGAAACGGGCTTGAAGAAAAAGAATTTATAGTCAGCCTGGATGGCATAGCCGTTGTAGTAAACCCGAAAAATCCGGTAGGCAACCTTACTATTGATCAGTTAAGGGATATTTTTACAGGAAAAATTCAGAACTGGAAGGAAGTTGGTGGCAATGCCGCAAAAATTGTCCTTCTTTCAAGAGAAATTAATTCGGGCACTCACGTGTTTTTCAAGGAACATATATTAAGGAAGGGCAATCCAAAAGGAAGCGAGGAGTTCTCCCCCGGCGCACTTTTAATGCCTTCTTCCCAAGCCATAGCTGATGAAGTCGCCCAGAACACTAATACCATCGGATATTATGGAATGGGTTATATAAGTCCGAAACAAAAACTGGTTGCTGTTTCAAAGGGTCCAAAGATGCTTTTTGTTTTACCTTCAATTGAAACTGTCCAAAACAATTCTTATCCTATTTCAAGGCCGCTTTATCTTTGTACAAAAAATAATGCTCCTGACACTGTTTCAAAGTTTGTAGATTTCACATTATCTTCAAAAGGGCAGGAAATAGTAAAAAAACTTGATTTCGTTCCGGTAAAATGAAAAAAATTAAAGAATTCATTATTGAAAAAGCCATATTTCTAAGCGGCAGCCTTTCAATAATATTTGTAGTTTTGATTTTTGTCTTTCTTATTAAAGAAGGGGTGCTGTTTTTCAAATACGTGCCCCCGCGGGATTTCCTTATGGGAAATAATTGGTACCCGCTTTCAAATCCGGAACAGTTTGGAATGCTGCCGCTTATTTTAGGTTCCCTGCTTGTCACTATCGGCTCCATGCTGATTTCCATACCGCTCGGCGTTGCCTGCGCGTTCTATATTGCCGAAGTAGTTAATCCAAAATTCAAGGATATATTAAAAACCGGTGTAGAGCTGCTGGCGGCAATTCCCAGCGTTGTAATAGGTTTTGTAGGTATGGTAACCCTGGTGCCGTGGGTGAAAAGCATATTTAATTTGCCTACGGGTTTAACCGCTTTGTCGGGTTCTATAATGCTTGCGTTTATGGCTATGCCTACCATAGTTTCCATTGCCGAAGATGCTATTACCGCCGTTCCGCGCAGGTACAAGGAAGCGGCTCTTGCCCTGGGGGCCACGCACTGGCAGGCGATGTATAAAGTTATCATTGTTGCTGCGGCTCCGGGAATTTTTGCCGCGGTAATGCTTGGCGTAGGAAGAGTTATCGGCGAAACGATGGCTGTGATGATGATTACGGGCAATGCCGCTGTTATTCCACATACTTTTTTAGAGCCGGTCAGAACGCTTACGGCAACGATAGCTGCTGAAATGGGCGAATCAATTAGGGGCAGTAATCATTACTACGCTTTATTTGTTGTAGGAATAATTTTATTTGTTATAACTTTCATAATAAATTTGCTGGCAGATATATTTTTGCACCGGATTAAGAAATGAACCCTAAACTCAGCCAAAAAATCGCATTTACTGTTTTGTTTTTATCGGCATTAATTACCATCCTGCCTGTATTGCTTATTATTGCGGTCATAGTAAAAAACGGCATCAGCGCGATAAGCTGGAAATTCTTAACCGCCGCCCCGACAAACGGCATGCGTTCCGGCGGAATATTTCCGGCGATAGTAGGGACTTTCTACCTGGCGCTGGGCGCCACAGCCATTTCATTGCCCCTGGGCGTGCTGGGCGGGATTTATTTATCTGAATATTCAAAAGACAATCTGTTTACCCGCATATTGAAACTAGGTATAATAAACCTGGCAGGCGTTCCTTCAATAGTTTACGGTTTATTCGGTTTGTCCTTATTTGTAATATATTTGAAATTTGGTGTTTCTCTTATTTCAGGCTGCCTTACCTTAGCCATTATGGAATTACCTTCCATTATTACCGCTACCAGGGCAGCACTTAACAGCGTGCCTCAGTCCTTCCGCGAAGTAAGTTTGTCCCTTGGCGCAACAAAGTGGCAGACCATAAGGTATTCCGTATTGCCTCACGCTCTTCCCGGCATTATAACCGGCGCGGTTTTAAGCAATGCCAGAATTACCGGGGAAACAGCACCCATACTCTTTACGGTTGCGGCATTTTACTTGCCCCATCTTCCGTCATCAGTAATGGACCAGGTTATGGCTTTACCCTATCATTTATACGTGATTTCAACGCAAATCCCGGGAATAAATAAAAACATAACTTATGGCACGGCCCTTGTATTGATAGTATTCACATTATCTTTAAATCTTTTTGGGATTATTCTACGGACTTATTTGAGGCGCCAGAAAAAATGGTAATAACAGTCAATAATTTCAGCGCGTGGTTTGGCAAGAATCAGGTTATAAAATCTCTCAATATGGAAGTCTATTCCAACGAAATATTGGGAATCATTGGTCCAGCAAACAGCGGCAAAACCACTTTTTTAAAAACTTTGAACAGATTGAACGACCTTGATGATGACTTTAAAATGGACGGTAAGATTTTTTTAGATAACCGGAACATTTATGAATATTTTGATGTAATAAGCCTGAGAAAAAAAGTAAGCATAATATTTGCCATGCCGCTGCCGCTGCCGATTTCTATTTTTGACAATGTCGCCTATGGCCCCAAAATGCACGGCATTAAGAAAGGATTAGATGAGATTGTGGAAAGAAGCTTAAGGGCAGCGTACATTTGGGAAGAAGTGAAAGACAGGCTTCATGAATCAGCTTTAAATCTTTCAGGGGGACAGCAGCAGCGCCTTTGTATAGCCAGGAGCCTGGCCGTTGAACCCGAGGTGGTGCTTTTTGATGAACCCTGCTCAGGTTTGGACCCCATTTCAACAGCAAAAGTTGAAGAAGCGATGATGGAACTTAAAAAGAAATATACGATTATTCTTGTAACAAATAATGTTAAGCAGGCGGCCCGGGTTTCAGACAGGGTGGCATTTTTTATGATGGGCGAGCTTATTGAGATTGATTCAGCAGAAAAGATGTACACAAATTCGGTAAATAAAAAAACTATAGATTATATTTCGGGGCGTTTTGGGTAATAGCACTTAGTCATAAAACAATGGGAAAAATAGAAATTAAAAACTTAAACCTCTGGTATGGCAAATTTCAGGCTCTTATCGATGTCAATATGAACATCGAAGAGAAATTAATAACTTCAATTATAGGTCCATCCGGCTGCGGGAAATCAACTCTGTTGCGTGTTTTAAACAGGATGAATGATTTGATTGAAAATACAAAAACCAGCGGTGAAATTATCATAGAAAAAGAAAACATCCTTTTTCCTGGCACTGATTTAATTAAATTAAGAAAAAATGTCGGAATGGTTTTCCAGCGCCCCAATCCTTTTCCGCTTTCTATCCGCAAAAATATTGCTTTCGGCCTGGAAATACACAGTATAAAACATCAGGATACTATAAATGAAATAGTGGAGAACAGCTTACGGTCAGTATTATTATGGGATGATTTGAAAGATAAATTGAATAGTTCAGCTCTGGAGCTTACCCTTGAACAGCAGCAGCGCCTTTGCGTGGCAAGGCTTTTGCCGGTAAAACCTGAAATTCTGCTGATGGATGAACCCTGTTCTTCGCTGGACCCGATAGCTACAGGCAGGATAGAAGAACTGATGTTTGAATTGAAAAAGAATTATACAATTGTTATTGTAACCCATAACATGCAGCAGGCGGCAAGGGTGTCAAATGATATAGGTTTCATGCTGCTTGGAAAATTAATAGAGTTCAATAAAACAGAAAAAATATTCACAAATCCTGATAAAAAGGAAACCAATGACTACATAACCGGTCGCTTCGGTTAAGAGGAGAGATTTTATGAAAAGACATTTTGACAAGGAGCTCAATGAATTACGTGAAAAATTATCAAGCATGGCGTCGCTCGTAGAAAGTATGATAGATATTGCCATAAAAGCTTTGATTGAACGCAATTCTGAAATTCTGGGAAGTATTTTCAATAATGAAACAGAGGTAAACAAGAAACACATTGAAGTTGATGAGTTGAGTCTTAAATTGATTGCGCTTTACCAGCCTGCCGGGATTGATCTGAGGTTTATAACCTCTGCCATGAAAATAAATTCAGAACTTGAAAGAATCGGCGATCAGGCAGTAAACATTTCTCAGAATACTGCAAATCTGATTAAACAGCCGTTTTTTATAAATCTTTCGATTATTCCCCAAATGACCGAAATAGCTAAAGCTATGGTTAAAGACTGCATAAAAGCGTTTATAAATAAAGATGTGGAACTGGCAAAGAATATTCTTTTAAGGGATAATGAGCTTGATGAATTAAAAAAAGAAGTTTTCAGAAAACTTATTGACAGTATAATTGAAAATCCTGATCGGACTGAATATTTTATTGATCTTCTGCTTATCTCAAGAAATCTTGAGAAAATCGGGGACCATGCTACAAATATTTGTGAAGATGTTATCTTTATGGTTCTTGGACAGGATATCAGACACCATCACCTCCCGCACCTTTTTGACGACCATTGACCAGTTATTTAAAATCTCTATCTAATTTTGTGTAACATTTTCATGAAATTGTTCAAAATCATTTCAAGGTCATCCCATTTTTCCAGCTGACCCAATCTCAAATTTATCTATAACTTCGTTTAATGTGGATTGTAAGAAGTTTTGCTGAAATCTGTCGGATAAGGTAGCAGATTGGGGGTGGATCACGCATAATCAACACATAATCGAATTCTTCAACTCAAAGTTGACTTAACCCCTATTCTGTAGTATAATTTAGCAGTCTAAGGGATAGAGTGCTAATTATGAGAATACTGAAACCTGAAATTACGGAAACCCGCAAAAAGAAAATATTGCAGACAATTATTTACCAATATATAACCACCGGCAAGCCGGTAAGTTCTGATAACATTACTAAGAACTACCAGCTCAGCCTTTCGCCTGCTTCCATAAGAAAAATAATGGCTGACCTGGAAAAAGAAGGTTTTCTTACCCATCCTCACACTTCTTCCGGGAGAGTGCCTTCGGACAAGGGTTACAGGTGGTTTGTGGACAGCCTTTCAGATTTGCAAAAACTTGCTGTCCAGGAAAAAAGAAAAATTCTTGATGAATTTAAACTGCACATGGGCGAAATGGATGAGGTGTTTGTTAAAACTTCCCAACTGTTGTCGCTCGTGTCCAATTATACCGGTTTTGTTGTTGCCCCTAAAATGGACAGGAACAAAATAAAAAACCTGGAACTTGTAAAAATATCCGAAGATAAGGTCCTGGTTTTGCTAGTCACCGATTCCGGATTTGTAAAACATTATATTCTAAACCCGGTGCCCATGGTTGACGAGCGTATGCTGAGATACATTTCAGAAATGTTCAATGAAAAATACTCAGGTGTACCTTTGAGCGAATTCAAACACAGAATTTATGAAATAAAGGACGAGCTGGAAAAACGCCTGAAAATTTCAGAAAACTTCATGAAAGCGTTTTCAAAAAATATACTCAGCGATGAAAATGAGCATTTGTACATAGAAGGCACCAGCAATATTTTTCCGGCCCTGGACAAAAAGAATTACGACTACCTTTCTTCGCTGATAAAAGTGCTTGAGCAAAAGAAAATGCTGATTAACATGCTTGAAAAAGATATAGAAAAAATAAAAGGCGTAGAAGTAACAATCGGGAAAGAAAACAAACTACCGGCTCTTACGGAATTATCTTTCATAAAAACAGTTTATAAAAGTGGTGACAGCCCGCTTGGCGTTTTGGGAATTATCGGGCCCAAACGCATGGAATACTCAAAAATGATTTCAATTGTAAATTTAATAGGCGAAATGACAAACCAGCTGCTAAGCAGGTATTCAAAATGAATAAAGAAAACACCGAAGGGCAAGAAGGACTTATTACGGAAGAAGAGCTCAATGAAGCCGCTGAAGGCCAGGACAGAAAGGCCGATGATAAGGATAATCAAATAAAAGAGTTAAACAGCCAACTGCTTCGATTGAGGGCAGAATTTGATAATTACCGTAACAGGGTTGAAAAAGAAAAACAGCTTAAGTATATAATCGGTAAAGAGAGCGTGTTATCAAAAATACTGGATTTTGAAGACATTTTTGAAAAAGCGCTTGAGTCATTGCATCACTGGAACACGGATGAAAATCCCAAGGATATAAAAAACGTGATTCATGGTGTAGCGCTGCTGAAAAAAGAATTTACAAGTTTCCTGAAAAAAGAAGGGGTCAGGCACCTGGAAGTAATCGGTAAAAAAATTGACCCAATGTATCATGAAGTTATAGGCTACGAACTTTGTGACGAAGAAGAGGGTACTATAATAAAGGAAGTGCAAAAGGGCTATTCCTATGATGAATATGTTTTGAGGCCTTCAAAAGTAATTATCGCAAAAGCCCGGCAACCGGAGGAAAAAGAATCCAAAAAGGATGAAGAGCATCTAAATAGAGAAGAACAAAAATAGAAAAAAACAGATTTTAATAGGAGGATATAGTTATGGCAAGAATTATAGGAATTGATTTAGGTACAAGCAATAGCGCAGCGGCTTTTCTGGAAGCAGGGAAACCCACTATCATACAGGCGGCAGAAGGCGTATCGGTAGGAGGCAAAGCGTTCCCATCGTATGTCGCTTTTACAAAAGACGGCCAACTTTTGGTTGGTGAACCGGCGCGCAGGCAGGCAGTTTCAAACCCGGAAGGCACCGTTACTGCATTCAAAAGGAAAATGGGCCAGGATTTCAAATACAAAATTTATGACAAAGAATATACGCCTCAGCAGTTGTCCGCGTTTATTTTGCAAAAAATAAAGAGAGACGCTGAAGCCTTCCTGGGTTCAAAAGTTGATAAAGCCGTGATAACGGTTCCTGCGTATTTTAACGATAACCAGCGTCAGGCCACAAAAGATGCCGGCGCAATTGCAGGCCTCGATGTTGTTCGTATTATCAACGAACCGACAGCTGCATGCCTGGCATACGGTATTGATAAAGCAGGTTCTGAAGAAAAAATCATGGTTTTTGACCTTGGCGGCGGAACGCTGGATGTCACCATAATGAACTTCTGGAAAGAAGGCGGGTTCAATGTTATTTCTACCAGCGGCGATACGCAGCTCGGCGGAACGGACATGGATAATTCTCTTGTTGATTATGTAGCAAATGAATTTAAAAGGGAAAATGGAATTGATTTGCGCAATGACAAAATGTCCCTTCAGCGTTTAAAAGAAGCTGTTGAAAAAGCAAAAATCGAGCTTTCAAGCGTTCTTGAAACGGATATGAACCTGCCGTTTATTACGGCTGATGCTTCAGGCCCGAAGCATTTAACCCTGAAACTTACCCGCGCAACACTTGAAAAAATAGTAAAACCCATTGTTGATAGATGCGCAGCTTCAATCGATCAGGCTCTCAACGACGGAAAAGTAACTTCAAAAGATATTTCAAAAGTTATTCTTGTTGGAGGCCCTACCCGTATGCCTATGGTTGCGCAGTTTGTTGAAAGCCATGTAGGCAAAAAACTTGAAGGCGGCGTGGACCCAATGGAATGTGTCGCGCTCGGAGCTTCAATCCAGGCAGGAATCATCGGTGGAGACATAAAAGATATAGTGCTCCTTGATGTTACCCCTCTATCTCTCGGATTGGAAACACTGGGCAATGTAATGACGCGCCTTATTGACCGCAATACAACGATACCGACAAAAAAATCGCAGGTTTTTTCAACTGCAAGCGACAGCCAGCCGTCAGTTGATGTGCATGTGCTGCAGGGCGAAAGGCCCATGGCAACCGACAACGTTAGTTTAGGCAGGTTTACCCTTGACGGTATTCCGCCGGCGCCCAGAGGCGTTCCGCAGATTGAAGTTTCCTTTGATATTGATGAAAACGGGATACTTCATGTCAGCGCGAAAGACCTGGGCACAAAGAAGGAACAGCATATTACCGTATCTGCTTCGACCAAACTTTCAAAAGAAGAAGTTGATAAGTTCGTGAAACAGGCTGAACAGTTTGCGGAAGAAGATAAAAAACGCAAGGAAGTTATTGAAGCCAGGAATGAGTTGGATAGCCTGGTCTATCACACAGAAAAATCGGTAAAGGAACATGGCGATAAAATTTCCCAGGATGAACGGCTGGAAGTTGAAAGGGCGCTGAGTGATGCGAAGGAAGCGCTGAAAGCCGAAGATGTCAATAAAATAAAAAAATCAAATGAAGATTTAACTAAAGCGGCGCACAAACTTGCGGAAGTGGTATATAAAGAAGCAACAAAAAAGCAAGAAGGCGGCCCGCAGGGACCGCAGCCCGAGACTCCTCAGGACGGGCCGAAACCCGCCGAGCAAGACGCGCAAGGCGCGCCTGGAGGCGGTTCTGGTGAAAAGAAACCTGGTGATGATGTCATCGACGCTGAGTTCAAAGAAGGAAAATAAGTAATTACCCCATATGCTTCCTAGCGCATAACATGGGGTATTAGTAAGGAAGGAATGAGCACAAAAAAAGATTATTATGAAGTTCTGGGCATTGCGAAAACTGCCCAGAAAACCGAGATAGAACAGGCTTACAGAAAGCTTGCAGTCCAGTATCACCCGGACCGGGTTGCTCCTGATAAAAAAGAAGAAGCCCGGGAAAGGTTCAAAGAGATTACTGAGGCCTATGCGGTGCTTTTTGACGACAATAAGCGCAAACTTTATGACCAATACGGCCATGCCGGTATAGACGGGAACTATACCAACGAAGATATATTCCGCGGGGTAAATTTTGACAATATATTTCACGATATGGGAGGCGGCCGCGGCGGCAATGAAGATTTCTTCGGCACCATATTTGATTTTTTTGGAAATAGCTCCGGCAGGTCTGCCGGACGTTCAAGAAAAGGCCCGGGCCGCGGTTCTGACCTTGAAATTCCCCAGACAGTAACTCTTGAAGAAGCATATAAAGGCGTAGAAAAACCTATTCAGTACTATAAAACAGAAACCTGTAACACCTGCAAGGGGACAGGCGCAGAACCCAGAACCACAAAAAAAATATGCCCGGTTTGCAGGGGCACAGGCCAGCAGACAGCTTCTATGGGCGGCTATTTTACTTTTTCCCAGCCCTGCCAGAAATGTCATGGCGAAGGCGAAATTATAGAAATACCCTGCGGCGATTGTAAAGGCAGGGGAAAAGTAAGAAAGAGCGAACAGATAACCGTAAAAATTCCAAAAGGTGTTGATAACGGCACCAGCATAAGAGTGCGTGGCAAAGGCGAAGCCGGCGAGCGGGGTGGCCCCGGAGGCGACCTTTATGTTTCAATCAGGGTTCAGCCTGATAATAATTTCGAGCGTAAAGGCGATGATTTATATACCGAAGTAAAAATACCCTTTCCAATCGCGGCGCTCGGCGGCGAAGCGGACGTACCGACTTTCGAAGATAAACTTAGGATGAAAATTCCGCCAGGCACGCAGTCAAATAAAAATTTCCGTATAAAAGAAAAAGGGATGCCTAACGTTCATACTGAAAAACAGGGCGACTTTTATGTCCAGGTAATAATAGACGTGCCTACAAAGCTTACAGAACTTCAAAAAGAAATTCTCCGGGAATTCAATAGAACGCTGAATAAATAGGGAAGATACCCCATATGCTTCCAAGCGCATAGCATGGGGTATTAAGTAGGAAGAAATGCCTCAGTACCTAGTCTTACCGGAAGATATTACCCAACATAAGTTCGTCATACGCAATTCAAGCGAAATCTGGCACCTGACCAAAGTCCTTCGCGTTAAGCCGGGCGAAATCATTAACATTTTTGACGGCAATCGCAGGCATTATCAGGCCGTTATTAAAGACATTGATAGTTTTTCAATAGCGGGTGATATTTTAAAAGAAATAATTTATAAAGAAAAAAAGTATTCTGTCCATATATTTCCAGCGCTTATAAATATGGAAAGATTTGAATTTATGCTTGAAAAAGCCACAGAAGTAGGCGTGGATGAGATAACCCCGGTAGTAACCGAAAGAACCATGCTAAGGATTCCTGAGCCAAAAATAAAAGCTAAGCTGGAAAGGTGGAACAAGATAATACTCGCGGCAGTAAAGCAATGCGATTGCCAGAAAATACCAAAATTGAACCCGGAAGGCATTGTGGATTTCTCCCCGGCAATAAATAAAGTTGAAAAAACAAGTTTGAATCTAATTGCTTACGAATCTGAACCGATAGATAATTCCCTAAAATCCGCTCTATCAACTTATAAACCTATAAACTTTTCAACTGTCAATCTGTTTCTCGGCCCCGAAGGCGGTTTTACAGAAAAAGAAATAAACTTGGCTAAAGAAAACGCTTTTAAAATATTTTCCCTGGGCCAGAATATTCTTCGCGCAGAAACCGCAGCTATCGCCTGCCTCAGCATTATTCACAGTGAATTAGGATGCTAATCTACTTCTATACTTCCGGGTGTAAAGTAAATCAATATGAAACACAGGTTTTAAGGGAACAACTTTGCATAAACGGAAATACGCTAACGGAAAATATTAAAGAAGCGGATATTTGTGTAATAAATTCCTGCACGGTCACTCATAATGCTGATGCCGACTGCAGGCAGGTTGCCAGGAGAATCTTGCGGGTAAATCCCAGGGCAAAAATCATTGTTACCGGTTGTTACGCTGTAAGTTCAAAAGAAGAAATTGAAAAACTTTCGCCAAATATCAAAGTTTTTGCCGATAAATCAAAGCTTTTGCAGGAATTAAAACATGATAGAACACCCGCCGGTATCGAATCGATCAGCAGTTTCCATAAACATTCCCGGGCTTTTGTAAAAATACAGGACGGTTGTGACGCTTTCTGCAGTTACTGCATTGTTCCGCGCGTCAGAACAAAAATGTGGAGCAAACCAAAGGAACCCTTGTTTGCCGAACTAGAGGCACTGATAAAAAACGGTTATCAGGAAGTTGTTTTATGCGGAATAAGGCTGGGGAAATATGAAAATGGAAAGAATTATAAACTGACAAACCTGGTTAAAGATATTATCTCAAATTTTGATAATCTGAAAGTTCATTTTTCTTCCCTTGAAATAGCCGAAATTACAGGTGAATTGCTTGAACTGATGTTAAATTTACCGGAGAGGATTGTACGGCATTTCCATATACCCCTGCAGTCCGGGGACGATGAAATTCTAAAAAAGATGAAACGCCCTTATTCCTCAAAAACATTTGGAGAAAAAATAAAATACATTTATTCCAGAATTCCAAATATAGAAATAACCACGGATGTAATTGTCGGTTTCCCAGGAGAAACCTTGGAACAGTTCAATAATACGTTAGAATTTGTAAAAAGAAACAAGTTTTCAAAGCTTCATGTGTTCAGGTATTCCCCCAGGAAAGGAACCCCGGCATCCGCTATGCCTGATAAAGTTGGCCCGGTAGAAATAAAACGAAGGGCAAAAGCGGTTCAGATAATTTATACTAAACTGATGAAGCCAAAATAGGCTGGGCAAAATTGCTTTTGAATTATTAAATAGATATAATTTTGTATGTCGTATTTAGTCCTTGCAAGAAAATACAGGCCGAAAAATTTCGATGAACTGGTAGGGCAGTCGCATATAAGCGAAGTCCTTAAAAACGCTATTGAAAAAAACCGCATAGCGCATGCTTATATTTTCAGCGGCCCCAGGGGAACCGGAAAAACAACCGCCGCAAGAATTTTTACCAAGGCATTAAACTGCCCGGATAAGAAAAATTCCCAGCCCTGCGACCAGTGTCCGAATTGCAAAGAAATTGCCGACAGCAACTCAATTGATGTAATGGAAATTGACGGCGCATCCAACCGCGGCATTGAAGAAATACGCGCCCTGCGCGATAATGCGCGTTTTGCTCCTGCGTCGTCGGAATATAAAATTTATATAATAGACGAAGCCCACCAGATAACAGATGCGGCGTTCAACGCCCTTTTAAAAACGCTTGAAGAACCTCCGGAACACGTAATATTCATTCTGGCAACTACGGATCCGCAAAAAATACCTTTAACCATACTTTCCCGCTGCCAGAGATTCAAATTCAGGCCGCTTTCAACAACGGAAATTACTAACCATCTTGAAAAACTTTCAAAGTTGGAAAAGTTTGACGTAGATAAAAGCGCATTCCGGCTTATTGCGCAGATTTCTAACGGCTCAATAAGAGATTCATTAAGCATGCTGGACCAGGTAGTATCCTTTTCACCGGACGAGAAAGTTACGGACAAAACAGTCCGCGACCTCATCGGCCTAAGCCCTCTGGAACTGGTAACAGCCCTGGTAGACTTAATAATAGAAAAAAATGCTAAAGGAATTCTTGAAAGGATAACGCAGATAGCCTCGGAAGGGTATGATTTTCTTCAGGTGGCGCGCGATTTGAGGGAATATTTCAGAAAACTCACATTTACCAATTATATCGATATTGATAAGGATATCGTCGAATCACTCCTGCCGGAAGAAGTTGAAGCGCTTAAAAAGCATAAAGGGTTATTTCCTGAAAATATTTTACTGCGCAATCTTCACCTTGCAAACCGCTGTATAGAGGAAATGCGTTTCAGCGACAACACCAGGCTGATATTTGAATTGTACGCTCTTAAACTTATGCAGCAGACTGCGGGAATAGACGAACTGATAAATAAACTTAGTTTAATGGAAAAAAACTTGAACGTTCCCGGATGGGCGGCAGAAGACGAAACCCCGGCGGCCTCTGTTAAACAAACGTTTACCGCTGCGACAGAAAATAAAATGCCAGCAAATACGCCGCCCGCAGTATCGGGCAGCGCAGAAGAATCAAAATGGCAGCTGGTTTTGGTAGAAATAAAAAAACAAAAGCCGCTTGTGGCTGATTTTCTTGAAACCTATAAACACAAAAGATTTTGCGAAGGGGAAATAGTCCTGCTTATACCCGGCGGTATGCTGCTTGAAAGAATAAAATCAAACCTTAACTTTGTAGAGCCGGCAGTAAGAAAAATTTTTGGGGAGCAAACAAAGCTGAGGTGCGAGCCCCTGCAAAAGAATGCAACCCCTGTTGCGCAAACGCCGGCAGCTGCTGCAAAGGCTGAAAAAGCGCCTTCGGAAATTGTTGAGGAAGTAGACGATAGTCTCCCTTCAGATGACGACGAGCCACCCATAGTGAAAAGCGGCGATGTATTTGAAGCAGGCCCGGAAAAACATGAAACAAACGTAATAGAGGATCCGGTAATAAAAAAAGTCGCCGACGCTTTTCATGGCAAAATCGTAAATAGATAAGATGATACACCCCAAAAATCTCCAACGACTGATAGACGCATTTCAGAAATTACCCGGCGTAGGCCCTAAAATGGCCGAACGGCTTTCCTATCATGTACTGCTGAATAGCTCAACAGAAGCAGAGGAGTTAATAGAAGCGATAAAAGAAATAAAATTATCGCTGAGGCTTTGTTCAGAATGTTATTCGCCTACAGAAAAAGATTTATGCAGTATTTGTAACGATAATTCCAGGGACAGGTCGGTGATTTGCATAGTAAAAAACTCTTCTTCGCTCAATGCCATTGAGCATACAAAGAGGTTTAATGGTTTGTATCACGTATTGGAAAAAATCATTTCGCCGCTTGACGGCACATTCCCGGAAAAAGAAAGAGTAAAAAAACTGATTCAGCGGCTTGGTAACGGAGTTAAGGAAGTTATAATTGCCACGGATACCGATACCGAAGGGGAAATGACCTCAAATTATCTGGCGGAACTTATAAAAGAAAAACACGTGAAGGTTTCCAGGCTGGGTTACGGCATGCCTCTCGGCGGGACCATAGAATACGCCGATGAAATCACCCTCTCCCGCTCCCTTGACGGCCGAAAAGAGATATGAGTAGATAATTAGATAAAAGAAAAACAGATGATTGGATAATTGGGTAGAAAAACCGTAGAAAATTAGGTAATTGAAAATTTAAGCCAGTCCTCTGGAATTCTCCGAGCGTAAGCTCGAGAGATGGATAACATTCCAATATCTTCGTATAATTGGAGTATGGAATATAAACGGCTGAGCCATAGTGTTTACAAATGCGATTATCATATTGTTCTTGT
>JAHIVV010000073.1 GCA_018816525.1 Elusimicrobiota bacterium | reverse complement strand
TGTGTTCTGTGCTTCCAACGAACCTTTTTGCCAGAAGAAATCTTTGGGATTGGCTAAACGCTCCGTTTCATGAAAAGAGCAAGGCTAATCTTAACAGCTTACAACAAACATTTGCTTTCGGCTAATTTGGACACCAATGACCCGCTGATTTTTTTAATGTCTTCCGTTTTTTTTGTAATATTCAATGCCTTCAATAAAAGTTAATACGTTTTTATGGCTAGTTCCTGGAGCAATGGAACTTGACGCGCTCAAGAACAATCCTGTTTCAGGCCCGTTATCAACCAACCATTTCATTTCATTTTTTACATCTTCCGGCGTGCCTTTAGGCAGCGTAGTAGTCACAGAAACTCCTGCATTGATCAGTAATGAATCGCCGTCTTTTGCTTTCATCCGGCATATTTTCTTATAATCCATCCCGTCCTCATACTGGAAACCCTGGAACCCTTTCACGCCGCAATCAATAAGCAGCGGGACCATTCCCATCAAATTTCCGTCACAATGCCATAATAAATTCATCCCTGTATTCATTACGGGTTTTATTGAGCGTTCAAAATGCGGAAACCATATTTTTTCAAGGCTTTTTATATCAACGAGCGTTCCCCTGGAATCAGCCATATCGTGGTCAAGCCTGTACATAAGCGGCAGCCCGCATTCAACAATTGCCCGGGCGGCTGCAGAATTATACAATTCCCAGTAATCCGCCTGGAGAATAAAATCTTTTTCAATTAACTCCGGATACAACGCATACGCCGTAAAATAGTTAACATATCCGTATTGAAAATATCTGAAACAGGGAAAACCGATGAAATCATAACCCGTCTTTAATATGGAAGGGCCAAGCTCCGATTGAATTTTAATCTCCTGGTCAATAATGCTTTCCGCGGGTTTGTCTTTATTAAAATCTTTAATAGACTGTTTTAACCTGGGTAACTCTATTTTTTCCAAATGTTCAGCTACTGCTTCAGGCGAATCAATTATCATGCCGTCACAAACAATGTTTTCAGCGCCCGTAGTTGAACCTTTTACAGTATCAGAATCATACCCTTCTCTTTTCATGCTTAATGGATTTCTGGGTATATACTGGTCAACAAAATTTACCCCAACATTATAAAGACACTTTAAATATGTCTGTTCAGGATTTTTAATGTACGCCCCCGGTGATACACCGGCAATCCGTTCCAATAATTCTATCTCCATTATATGAACTAACGCGGCAGGAATACCCTTGACGGATTTCCGGGCAATGGTGTCCATGACAAACCTCTGCGAATCAGATTCAATGTTAAATTTTTTAAGCGCCATATTATTCCTCCATTAATATTCCAGCCGCATTTCTGTAAAAAACATTATTTACATCTTCCCTGCCTAAACCAGCTGCTCTAGCGGCCTTTTTAAAAGCAAGAATTTCTTCATACAAAAAGAATGTATATTTTCCGGCTTCAACTCCCGCAACTTCCCTCATTTGCGGCTCGGAAGATATCCCTTTATAAAGGCCTTTGGGTACAAAGTTCACGTAAGAGTTATTTTCTGTAATTCTCTTCATCCTCATCCTTGTTATCGGAAGGTCGGAACCAAAAATTATCCTTCCAGGCCCGACAGCGTCAATAAACCGGCGCATTATCACACTGTTTGTATTCGCGCTAAAATCAAAAAATAAATTATTAGTCCTCTTCAGTATTTCAAAAGCATTTCCTCCATCATTTTCGCTGTAAGCTCTGCCTAAATGCGCTACTACAATCTTTGCGTTTGGATAGTTCTCATCAATTTCCTTTAACTGTTTCAAATTCAAGGGATCCTTAAGCCTTCCCGGGCGCGGTATATGCAAAATTACGATCCATTTGTTATCATGAGCCGCTTTAAGGTGCGCCTTCGGTAAAAAATCATATATCCTAATATCTTCGGATTTTATTTCTTTCGGCGCAAAATTAAAATAAGGTTTTAAACCGCTGAAACCTCCTGTTTTTACTTTGTTTTCCAGGCCTTCCCGGCTCCAGGACGGATCGCTGATTATCAGGCTCTTTAATCCGTATCCTTTTGCGGCTTCGCCTGCATAACTGTTTGTTTTACCGAGATTAATATCTCTTCCCGGCGATCCGAATATTACAGGTTCTACATTTTTCCCGGGAAAAAGCAATTCATAGGTAAGCAGTAAATCCTGTATGGAATTATCCCTCGCCACAAGGCCCGGCCACGCAGGACCGCGGTTTAAAGCGGGAACCTCTATTTCGAATTTTTTCAGCCAGGAATGCGTATGAATATCAATAATGTTTTTAGGAAGAAAATCCAAAAGTTCTTCATCGTAAATCTTCTTATCGCAGGGCTTTACCGGAAAAAGCTGCCATCTTTTAATTGTTTTTCTTCTTTGTGAATAATATCCTTCTCTTGCGATTACAGATGCCCCGGAAGCGCCTGTATATTCGCCGTGCACGCATTTTACAGGGACAGAAAGGATGTTTGACATAACTGCCGGCCAAACCTTGCTTCCGGAAGGCCCGCCAGCCATGTATATTTCATTTAATTCCATGCCTGACCGGGATAACTCCGCCATTTTATATTTCATAAGCTGGCAGGGCCAGCTCATAATAGAAAGGGCTGCTTGCAATTTTTCTGTTGCTTTAAGTTTTTCTTCCCACTTTAGAGGGTCTCTTGCGCATTCACAAGGTTTCATCCCTTTTTTTTGCGCTTCCAGCGCAAGTTTATCCAGCGTTTTATATTTGTTATTACCTTGCGAAATGTATTTGCTTATAAGTTTATCTATTACCTGGCCTAAACTCGTTATTGAAAACATGCCTGCCCAAGGCCCTTTCGGAAAAAGAAAAGGGTCTGAAAGCATGTTTTCTTGAAGAGCAGTCTTTCTATCTCTCAATGGATAAAAACCAACCCAGGAGGTACCGCAGGAAAGCAGAAGCTGCCCCTGAGAAACAACCCCGGCGCCTCTCGCGCAGGCAGGATGGTCAAAGGAGCCGAGCACAAGAAGAGTTCTTGTATTAAGCCCGGAAGCTTTTGCGCCTTCCTTTGAAATATTACCCAAAACCTCTCCGGAATTCATTATTTTCGGCAGATTTTTTTCTTTTATTCCGTAAATTTTCAAAAACGGCTCATGATAAATCCCCTTCTCCTGATTTACCAGATAAAACGGTGTCGCTGTAGAGCGGTCTATTCCTAATTTTCCGGTAAGAAGATACTGGACATATTCTGTGCTCATACAAACTGTCTTTGCTTTTTTAAAAATATCAGCTCTATCTTCTTTAAAAAAACCCAGATGCGCAGGAGGCAACATATCAAAAAGAGGCCATCCGACAACTTTATAGACCTCCTTTGCATTTAAGGCAGGAAAAATTTCTTTTACCCTGCCCTTCATTCTTTCATCCAGCCAGCAGATTATATTTGTAACAGGTTTCCCGTCTTTTCCAAGAAGCAGTGTATTGCCTGAAGCAGAGGCCATGGACAGGGCAGTAATATTTTTACCAACGGACAAATTCTTAATCAACCTGCAGACGACCAGATAGTACTCCCCGGGATTAATTTCATATAAGCCGTTTTTGGAAACAACAAAAGGAACAGGCAGTTTATTTTTACGAATTATTTTTCCAAAGTCATCCGTCAAAACTCCCTTTAAGGAAGAAGTCCCAAGGTCCATTCCAATGAAAAATGTTTTTTTAATTAATTTCATAAAACTGCATTTTTAGAGCTGTTGAAAACTGTCTTAGCTCCTCCATAATATCGCCTTCCGCAACATAAATATGATGGCCGCCTCCGGCCTGGCCGTATTTCTCGAGAAAAGCGGTAAGTTCCATCTTTGGCTTAATAACATAGTGGGGCATAGTGACATGCTTAAAAAGTTTGGCCTCTTTAATATCTGCCGGGGCCGCCACAAGTTTAAAACCTGTTTTTGTTTTGGAGATATTTACTAAAGTAACTTCTATAGGTTCGAATTCAAAACGATGATAAATCGAAAGATACTTGTTACCTAATGCTTTAGTAGGTACAAGTTCGCCCTTTTCCACTTCTTTTGCAAAACGAGGGTCAATCTCCCCCATATGCGCCATAAGCAGATTACCGTTTTTCCAGTCCGGGCAAAAAACCTCGCTGAACATGGCTTTTCTTGAAAGTATGTTTAAAGGTTTTGCCAGCAAAGCGGTAAGCACATCTCCTTCGCCGCCGTATCCGAAACCTTCACCCATAAGTTTATTTATTGCGTAAAAAGGCACGGCAAATTCTTTGATATCCAGGAAATTCATAGTATAAGCTTCTATGCCTTTTTCATTAAGTATATCCTTTAACGCGCAGTAAACGCGGATAGAATTTTTTAATGCTTTTTCATTCTTCTTTTTTACTAAATACTGCTTTGTCTCTTCCGTAAATATACGATTCACACGCGAGGAATCGATTTTTACGCTTTTTTTATATATGTCCGAAGGGTTTATTTTGAAGACTCTTGTTCCAAACTTATTTTTTAGGGCCGAAAACGGGACTGCAAAATCCCCCATCATGTCAAAAGGCCTGCCGGTTATACCGGCTGCCTGGCCCTTAAAAGCTTTTACGGCATTCCTGACTTTATTTCCACACCCCTCTTTCTCCAAATTTCTAATTATTTTTTCAATCTTTTTAAGAAAATTTTTATCTTTATAATGGCCGGCTATTACCTTATAATTTTTACCCAGAGAATTCAGGACGGATACCAGGTCCATTACCCCGTGAATACCGTGATTTTGCGTCACAAAATCTTTTGACATTTCTTTAAATGATCCCGCTATTGTAGTATCCAATAATATAACCGGCTTTCCAAAACCGGCAAGCATATTGGCAATGAGCAGGCTCGGAGAATAGGAAAGATGCAAGGTTACTATTGCATCAATTTTTTCTTTTTTAAATAATTCCGCCATGTTTTTGACTTCTGAAGGGAGAGTAATAATGGGCACCGTTACCACAGCAGCCTGTTTTGCAAGTTCTTTCTTTACAAAGTTGACAAAATGCTTAAACCCTTCCCTGGTGGCCGGATCAATATCGTCGTAAAGTTTCAAATAAAGAGGAACATACCCGATTTTCAACATTTTTTTTCTCCATTCATTTTTATAAGCGCTGCTCTCATTTTTGCGATTAGAAAATCCGTCATTTTTTTCGAAGCGATAATCGGCAGTTTTGTCAAAGCCGCAGGCGGACATTTTGCCTTGTAGGTATGAGCGCTGATATCAATGCATTGCGCATTAAGCAGCTCCGTGAACCTTATTGCCTGGACCTCAGTTTTAAAATATATTGAAATTAAAAGTTCCTGCCCTTCCACACAATCCACAAAAGCCGGGAACTCTTTTACGGTCTCTTTAACTTTATTCTCATAATACTTTCCTATCTCTCCGATATGCGCGCTGTTTTCCTGGGCAAAAGCCATCGTTATGAGGTAAGCCAGGGACGCTAATTCCTCCTGCCCATTGGTAACAAGCGCACCAAACTGGCTGAGGTTATCCATACCTGCGGTTGTGATAATCCTTGATGCAGCGTACTGCCCCCCCGGGAATCCTTTCCCAACTGCAACGAAATCCGGGTTAAGCCCGTACAATCTGAAGAGATACATTCCGGGATACCACATACAAGACTGAATTTCATCCACCAGCACGGGCGTGTCTCCAGCATGGCAAATTTCATAAGCCTGTTTTAAATATTCTTCCTTAAGCCGCATTCCACCATAGTTCATTATAATAATTTCATGCAGGAACCCCGCGGCTTTATACTTTCCCTGATTATACTTCGCAAACTTATTTTTAAAATCCTCTAGGTCATTTATTGCTACCGGGCATATTTCCATTATGCCGGCGCTGGAAACTTTCGCGTAAATTTCAGGCCATAAATCCCGCATCATCTGGGTAATGACCGTGGTTCCGTGATAGTTTGCCATCCTTCCGCCTTCCTTATCTCCCATCACGAAGAAAACAGGAACTTTACCGGTATATTCAGGTTCCTTAGAAGTTTTTTCTGCTTTATAGAATTTGGCAAGCATCATTTTAACACCCGCCTCTACAGCCAGAGACCCTGTTTCAAGATTAATGACTCTGTTTAAAACATGGGGAGCTTCCGAAGAAATAACATTGCAAAGCCCCTCTTTGTCGGAAAGAGCAAGCCCGTTTATCGTGCGTATTAGTTCAGCTTCAAGCAAACGCGTGATATAACCTCTTGTATTGTTGTGCGTGGCGTTTGTAATACCAAGAGACCGGGCATTATCAAGAAGTTTATAGCCGGGGAACGAATGGCCTAAAGGCGCGTGGTAATGCTCACTCTTTGCCGCTAAGTATACTTTCCCGTCCTCGCCCAATCTTAAATATCCCAAGCCCGATACCGGGCTCGCATTTAAGTTAGAAGCTTTTTTAAAAGAAGAAGTGCAAGCGCCTTCCTGCCCTGTTTTAACCGGCGGGATAAGTTCTAAACCAATCTTTTCAATAAAGCTTTCCACTTTATTGCTGAAACTTTCAGGATAAAATTCCACTTTTTCATTTGCAATCTTGGAAGCGGCGGATTTATCCTTTAACGAAAATATGGATGCCGCTTCAATAACACCTTCCATATATTCCCTGCCTAATAAATCTACCAGTGACAGTTTCAATGTTTTAATCATAGACGGTTATTACCCCTTCCTTGTAGATTCTCTTATTATAAGTTCGGGTTCCACTATAACAGCTTTTATTTTTCCTTTAGATCCTTCAATTCTTCCAAGTAAAATCTCGACAGCTGTTTGGGCAATTAATTTTGCTTTATAATTTATTGTTGTAAGCGGAACTTTGAAATAACTGCTTAACAAAATATTATCAAATCCCGAAACTTTTAATTGTTCCGGTACCTTTATTTTATGCTGTATCGCGCCCTCAATTATACCGAACGCAGTCCAGTCGTTGTAGCAGACTATTGCATCAGGCAATCCTGTTTTAATCATACTTTTAAATAATTCGAACCCGCCTTTCTGCCCTCTTTCATCCGTTTTGAATATCAAATTATCGCCTATTTTTATGCCTTGTTTTTCCAAATAGGCTTTAAAAGTCAAATATCTTTGGCTGTTTTCTATTCTCCCCTTTTCAGCTTCGGCATAGGCAAAGGTTCTTGCGCCAAGGCTCATTAAATGGTCAATTATTTGCTGGATTCCCTTCTGATTATTTATTGTAACTTTATCGTACAGGCTGTCATTAGAAACACCTCCGGTCCAAACTAAGGGTATCTTGTATTTTGTTTCAATATCTGAAGAAGAAATGGATTTTGAAACCAGGACTCCTGCAGCTCCATTTTTTATTACTCTTTCTATTGCCGAAATTTCTTCTTCCCTTGATTCACCGCTTGATGCAATAATAAGGCCGATTCCTTTTGAAGAGGTTATTTTTTCTAAATTTGAAATCATGTCAACATGAAAGGGATCGCTTAAATCAGGAGAAACATAACCTATTATTCTTTTAGCACCAGATTTCTTTATAACAAAACTACCAATAGAAGGAAGGCAGGAAATATAACCATCTCTTACAAGGAATCCTATGGCGCTTTTAATTGTAGGCCTGCTTACTTTGAATTCCTCTGATAACACAGTTTCGCTGGGAATTTTTGAGTCAAATGGATAATCGCCCTTTATAATCCTGTTTTTAAGTATGCCGGCTATTTTTCTATTTTTAAGAATTTGCTTGTTTTTCATAGTATTACCAGTAATATACTGGTAATATGATTGTACTATGTTTTCCTATTTTTGTCAAGGGCTAATTATATGAAGGCATATATCAGAAGGTGTGCTATTTGCATGTGCTATTTGCATAGTTGACTAAGGCATGAAAATAACGTAAAATGCGTCTATGTTTCTACCGACAACGTCAGACGAAATGAAGAAGCTGGGCTGGACTCAATGCGACATAATCCTTGTAAGCGGCGACACCTATTTAGACAGCCCGTTTATTGGTGTAGCCGTAATTGGGAATTTATTAACCAAAGAAGGTTATAAAGTCGGGATAATCGCTCAACCGGATATACAAAATGAACATACTGCG
>JAHIVV010000072.1 GCA_018816525.1 Elusimicrobiota bacterium | reverse complement strand
GCTTTCTTTACCGCGTCTCTATATTCTGCAGATTTTTTAGTTGTTCCATCCGGAAGAGTTGCTATTTTATGTTCCCCATTCTGCGTTCTTAACAATATATGCCTGTCATAGGCTAGCCTTCTTATGCCTATTGTGGTAGTTTCTTTAAAAACTATATTAGAAAGCTCAGTTTCAAGTTTTTCTTTGCACAATATTGAAAGCTTTATAGCGGGCCTGCCTTTTTTCATGGTAATATTTGTCAGCCAAACATCTAAAGCCCCTGCTTCAAAGAGCTTTTCAGACAGATCCGGATAGACCCTCGGGTCCAGGTCGTCAATATTCGTTTCAAGCAATATAACTTTATCATGCGCGATATTTTCAGATTGATTGCCTATCATTACAGTCAATAAATTTGAAGCGCCGGGCACATCGAAAGTACCCGCTCCAAAACCGTATTTCTCTATTTTCAATACAGGCTGGTTAAATGATTCAACCAGGGTAGAAATAATCGCCGCGCCTGTAGGGGTAGTAAGTTCAAATTGGGCTGTGGATGAATACACCGGCACTTTTTTTGCGGTTAAAATTTCCAATGCGGCCGGCGCTATTCTACCAATATTAATATTGGTAGAATAGACTTTTTCAATACCCAGCATATTCAGCGCAAGTACATTTGCAGTTATGTCGATAAGCGTATCAATCGAGTTCATTTCATGAAAGTGGACTTTGTTTTTTGGCGTCCCATGAATTTTTGATTCAGCTGAAATCAAAACATCCAGAATTTGCAGGCTTTTTTCTTTAACAGTGGCGCTTAAAGCGCTTTTTGAAATAACAGCCCTCATATCTGAGGTTGAATGAAAGCGATAATCGCTGATTACATCAATATGCACTGCTTGCGCGTGCCCTTTTTGGATTTTTTTAAAAGACAGTTTCCAGTTTTTTATCTTCAATGTTTTTTTCAGCGCAATTTCAAGTTTTTTTGGATTTAATCCGCAGTCTATCAAAGAAGAAAGCATCATATCGCCGGAAATTCCTGATGGGCAATTAAAATAAGCTATTTTCACTTGAAAGGCCTCCCATTTATCAGGTGCGCTATTACACCTGCGCCTATCCCGTCATCAATATTCACCGCGCAAACGTTGACTGCGCACGAATTAAGCATGGTGAGAAGCGCTGAAAAACCTTTTAAATTTGAGCCATAGCCTACTGAAGTCGGCACACCGACTACCGGACAGCCTACCAAACCACCGATAATAGACGGAAGAGCGCCTTCCATTCCTGCGCAAACGACAACACAGGCAGCTTTTTGAAGTTTATCGGAATGCTCAAACAGCCTGTGCGCGCCCGCTACACCGATATCATAAACCCTTTCAACTTTACTGCCAAGAATTTCCGCAATAACGGAAGCTTCTTCAGCAACAGGAATATCTGTAGTGCCCGCTGTAACAACACAAACATAACCAGCTGGATTATTTCTTACTGCGTTTTTTTGTTTTGATACCAGGATTATTCTGGCTGACGCAAAGTATTTGGCGGTTTTAAATTTTCTTTTTATTGCCCGGAATATTTTCTCGTCAGCTCGCGTGCCTATAACAGGGCCGCCATGCTGTTGAAGCCTGCGGGCTATACTGATTATCTGGTCAACCGTTTTTCCGGGACAATAGATGGCTTCAGGAAAACCCTGTCTGGAGTAACGTTTTCCGTCAGGATGAGAGAAATCATGCCAATTTGATTTTGTTTTTTTCTGCAATTTCATTATTTCCAATCCTTTATTTCCAGATTTGGTTCGGGAAAATTATTTATGTTATATTTGGATTTTTTTGACTTATATTTGTAATATCCCACGCTTGCTATCATGGCGGCATTATCCGTGCAAAGATTTCTTGCAGGAATAAATATATTCATTTTTGATTCGGCGCCTTTTTTTATGAAACTCTCCCTCAAAAAACCGTTTGCGGCGACCCCTCCGCAGGCAACTATTTTGTTTAAATTAAACTTTTTTGCAGCCGCTATCGTTTTGTCAACCAGCGTGTCAACAACAGCTGATTGAAAAGAAGCGCAGATATCATTTATTTGTTCGGCTGTAAAACCTGTTTTTTTTGTATTGTCCCTAACATGATAAACAACAGCTGTCTTTATCCCGCTGAAACTAAAATCCCAATTCGCCCACATATAAGGCCTGGTAAATTTAACAGCTTCAGGGTTCCCGTCTTTTGCCCGGTTTTCTATTACAGGCCCTCCCGGGTAAGTTAAATTGAGCAGTTTGGCTACTTTATCAAAAGCTTCGCCTGCCGCATCATCCCTGGTTCTTCCCAGCACTTTATATTTCCCAAAATCTTTTACAATTACCAATTCCGTATGGCCGCCGGAAACAACTAGCGCAAGAAAAGGCGGTTTGAGTTCAGGATACTCAAGCATAGAACTGAATACATGCCCTTCAAGATGATTTACAGGAACCAGCGGTTTATTATAAATGAAAGATAATGTCCGAGCAAAAGTCCAGCCAAGTAAAAGCGAGCCCATGAGGCCCGGCCCTGCCGTAACGCTGACAGCTTCAACACTTTCTAAATCTTTCGGTTTAATGCCGATTTTTGCGTTACCAAGGGCTTTTTCAAAAACATAATTAATATTTTCCAGGTGAGCCCTGCTTGCAAGCTCCGGGACTACGCCGAAATACTGCGCATGGATTTTTTCCTGAGAGGACACGACATTTGAAATAATTTTTCTTCCGTTTTCAACTAAAGAAACGGCAGTTTCATCGCAGGAAGATTCAATACCTAAAATCAGCACGGTCACGCTCCAGCCTTATTGCGTTTCTTCATTGGTATTTTTTTAACATTCAACAAATCCTGCAGATAAACAAATTGAACGCCTTCTTCATCAAATTCCGGTTCCATTGCTTTAAATGCGGGTATTATATTTTTCTTGTGGATATGGCAAATAGCTATAGCATAGCCGTTTTTCTTTGCGAGTTTAATAAGAAACCTGAACTGATTCTTCATATACTCTTCATCATCAGTAACATCAAGGAACAAATCATTTGTAAGACAGGGTTCCTTAATTTTTCTAGCGACGAAATGGCCCACCGTGTGAGTGCTTGTGTGTGAATCAAAAAAGAAAAGATTTTTGTCCTTAAGCTCCGAAAGTATCACATACATTTGCCATCTTCTTGCCGTGAACCTGGACCCCATGTGATTATTGACGCCAACCGGATGCCCGACGGTTTTCAAATTAGCTAAAAACATCTTCTTTATTTCGCTCTTGTTCATTTTTACAAGCAGGGCCGCTTTGCCCGGATTAATTTTCGGGTATCCTTCCGGCTCCATAGGAAGATGCATAAGGTAAGGGATTTTTTTACTTTCAAGCATTTCTGCAATTTCTTTAGAAAAACGTTCTTTTGGGAAAATTGAGAAATTTAAAGGGACTTTTAAGTCAAGGAACTCATTAATCTTCTTATTTTCCGGGCCGATATCGTCAATAACTATGGCTATTTTAGGACCCTTTGGTTTACTGACTATTCTTACCGGTTTAACCGGCTGTGCTTTACCGGGCAAATTTATTTTTTCTCTAACCAGAAAATAAGCCAGGCCTAGAGCTATGAGGATTAAAACAAAAAGAATCTTTTTCAACTGATTTTATCCTTCCTTTTGCTGAATGAATATCTTACGCGCTTTTAGAAGCTCAACCGCCCTGTTAAGCGCTGTATCTTCAATCCTTTCGTCTTTAGCAGCTTTCGGAGGTTCTTTTCCCTCAGGGTATACTGTTTCTTCCTGCATTTGCAGTTTGGACTGATTTTCTAGAGAAACCTCAATTTTTATATCCGGGTCGATTCCACCTTTTTTGGTTTCTGTATCAACCTGAATAAGCTTCCCGGAAGGAGTGTAATATTTTGCCGTTGTTATCTTTACTGCGCAGCCGTCGCTTAACGGTATTACACTTTGCACGCTGGCTTTTCCAAAACTTCTTTCGCCTACAATCAATGCTCTTTTATGGTCCTGCAGGCATCCCGAAACAATTTCTGAAGCTGATGCAGAGCCGCGGTTTATCAGCACAACCATGGGCAGGCCCTTCCAGGGCGCTTCCTTGCCCGCACGGAATTCATGATAGCTTTCAGGTATTCTTCCCTGGGTATAAACAACCATTTTGTTTTCTCCGACAAACAATTTTGCTATTTCAACAGCAACATCCAGCAGCCCTCCGGGATTGTTCCTTAAATCAAAAACCAGCCCGTCCATGCCTTTTGCTTTAAGGTCCGCCAGGCCCTTTCTCATATCATCCATGCTGTTATTATTGAACTCAAGCAAATGTATATAACCAATCTTGTCATCCAACATTTTTGAACGGGAACTTTCCAGTTTAATTATTTCTCTGGTGATGTCGTAATCAACCGGGTCTTTTGCGCCTTCCCTGGCTATAGTAATTTTCACTTTTGTGCCGGGGTCGCCGCGAAGTTTTTTTATGGCTTCTTCCATGCTGATTCCCTGGGTGCTTTCACCGTCAATTTTTATAATTTTATCCTCCGGAAGCAAGCCCAATTTATAGGCCGGCGTGCCGGGTAAAGGAGAGATTATAGTCAGCCAATTGTCGCGCACGGAAATCCTGATTCCCAGGCCGCCGTATTTACCCTCAGTTTCAATTTTCATTTCCTTATAAATTTTGGGTTCCATAAACTGGGTAAACGGGTCCAGAGGCCTTAACATTCCGCTGGCCGCCGAATAAATCAATTTCTGAGCATCAACTTCAGTTACATATTTGTCCTGGGTTAAAGTAAGGACGTCCAGAAGCAGTTTTATCTGGTCATAAGTCTGATCCTTGGCTTCTGCAGACGAAAATACTGATAAATTTGCTAACAAAACAAATGAAATTAAAATCCTGCTGATTATCTTACACATTTTTTTCCCCTTTTATACCCCATGTTACGCGCTTGGAAGCGTATGGGGTATTTCCCCCCCCGTTTTATTTTGGCGCGCTTAACCACTCTGTTTTACCCGCCGCGTTTAACCAGGCCAGCGGGTCTTGCGGCTGTCCGTTTACAGAAATTTCAAAATATAGCGTATAGTTAGTTGAACTTCCAGGTTTTCCGACAGGATCGCCCGCTTTTACTTTTGCGTCGACGTCTACAGATATTTCACTCAGCTGGCCATAGATTGTGTAAATTCCTCCTCCCTGGTCAATGATGACTGTGTTTCCATAAGAGCGAAAACCCTTTGCATATACAACTTCGCCGGAATCTATAGCTGTTACCACATCGCCTTGTTTGCCTTTGATTTTTATCCCGTTAGAAATCACGTATGTATTAAGTTCAGCATGTTTGTTTTTACCGAATTTTGCTGTAACTTCTCCCTTAAGCGGCCAGGGAAACGTTTTCTTTTTTTCCTGGAACGTTTTTTTCGCAAGTTCTTCTTTCTTCTTTAATTCTGTGGTTTCCGTTTTCTTTTTTTCAAGAGATTCTATAAAGGAACGCATTTCTATCGTGCTTTCGTTCAATTTTTTTATTTCCTCTTCAGCTGCAATTCTGCTGCCTTGGGTCGAGTTGAATAACTCGGCTTTCTGCCTGCGGATATTTTCCTGCTTAACCTGTTTTTCAGTCAACTGGCTGTTAAGAATATTAAGTTCGTCCTGGATTTGGGTATATTTTTTATAAACATTTTCTGCATTAACCTCTTTAGCAAAGGCCAGATCAACCTGACAGGTTTTTGTTTCTAAGGCATATTCACTTAAACGTTCTTTCCAGGGGTCAGCTATAAGGCAATCTATCGTATAGTGGTTCCTGTATAGTTGGTCTAATTCCTTTTTTAATATATCTTTCCATTGGCCTATCTGCATCTTGGCGCTATTCATTTCAAGTTCAGTGCTTTTCAGTTTTTTCTGCGTCCCTCTTATATTGGACTGAATTTTATTGATATCCGATGATATTTTGTTCATTTCCTTGTCTATGCGGTTTAATTCCTTACGGATGAGCTGTTCTTCCCGTTCGAATTTTATTTTCTCTTCTTTTTTTTGGTCTATCTTCTTTTGAATCTGTTCAAGGTTTTCTTTGTTTGTTTTCAGTTCTTTCTTATATTTTTTCAAAAGTTTATCGTACTCGCTGCAAAAAGCGGAGTTTACGATAAAAAAGAAAACCCAAAGAACAATTATGAGTCTTTTCATAATCTATTTTTGCGCGGTTTTTCCTTAAAAGTATGCGAAGTAATTTGAAAATAACCCGCAGCAACACCCGTACACAGAATCATTATATACCACTTCATAGGAATTACCGTAAATGCCGCATCAAGCACAAATATTTTTTTAAAAAACGCAATAAATAATACCCCTAAGACAGAACCCGCAAAGGCACCGATAAAAACCATTAACGATTTTTGAAGATTTAAAGAAAAATTGTACTTATCCGTGAAGTAATCTGCCAATAATCCAGCCAATAAGGCAATAAAAAACAATGTAAGCACAACTTGCAGGATAACCGAAGTCATTTTTGCGGTAAGCTTTATTTTTTCTATCAGTTCCAAAAGGCTTTTGTCGTATTTAATTTCTTCTACTCCAGGTATCGCCTCTAACTGCTTAGCCAGCTCCTGAACGTTTAATATGCTGATTTGAAAAATAGTTATCGAAAATGTGTCAGGAAACGGGTTATCTCCGGCAATTAATATTTCCTGTGACAGATTTTTAAGTTTTTCTTTAACGGCTTCCTTAGAAAAATAAATCATATCTTTTACGTTTTTTTGCGCGCGAATTTTTTCCCCAACAACTTCGGGCGCGGTTACCGTTTTATTAAGGAATATTACAATTTCAAATCTGTCGGAAAGGTTTTTTTCATACTTCATAAGGTTTAACCGCGCAAATACCATGAACCCGATTAATACAGAAATAACAAAACACATCACGCCCGTCTGGATAATCTTTTTAGAATCAATATTTGGCAATTTATCTCCTTTATCAGTTAAGATAGCAGGTTTATGGCCTGTTTTATATTTAGAAACGACCTGCTTTTTAGCACTGGTAATTTTTTTATCAGGCTGTTTTTGAAAGCATTGCGTGTATCCCACACAGCCTTAACAATTCCGGCAATTTTATTTACTTCTATTTTATTAAGTATTAAGTGTTTCTGGCCTAATTCGTTGAAAAAAAACTCAAGTTTCTTATCATCGGATATTCCAAGCATAGGCACCTTGAGCATAACCCCTGCTATAAGGGCGTGGAACCTCTGGCTTAGTAAAAAATCCACGCTATTTATTATTTCAAATAAATCCTGCGGTTTCTGCCATCTCTCTATGCTTACCCCGAATTTAAACCGGCTGGCGGCTTTCAAAGAAATTTCCAGGTCTCTTTCAAGGTGAAAAGGAATAAAAACTATATCCGCGTTCAGGTTGTTCCTCAGTGAAGCGCACATATCGGAAATAATGCTCAAATATTCATTTTCATTTTTCCCGTTGAATTTTAGTATAATACCGACTTTTTTCAGTTTATTGGTGTCCGGTTTTGGAATCCCGGAGCCCAGGTATGCTTGAGAGAATACGGAATCAGCTGTTAGTATAACGTTTCTTTCAACACCCAGCTCCTCCAAAAATTTCATAGAACCTTCAGAGCGGGCGCAGATTTTGTCCACAAAAAGAAGAGTTTTTTTTAGAAACCATTTATTTAATTTTCCGTTTATCGGGGTAAAATCCACGCCGAACAACAATACTTTTTTCCCGAACATTTTGGCCAGAAATATTATTGCGAGGTAATACCACAGGCTTAAACTGCCTGTGAGGTCCTGAAATAAGCCGCCCGCGCAAATTACAAGGTTTGTATTCAATAATTGCTTTATGACGCTGAATGGATTCCATCTATCCATTAATCTTAGCTGGGGCACGTAATTTATAGCCGGCGGTTTCTTGTACATGGCCGTGAAATCTGCATCGGGAATCTCATTTTTTATACCAAAAGAAACATTCTCCAGTATCAATTCATCCCCAGCATTTCCAAAACCAAAATATCCGCAAATAAGTATTTTCTTCACTTAAACCTTTTTAGTATATAAACTGGTACCAACCCTGCCACAAAACCAATTACAAGCCCGTAAAAAACCCTCAACAAAGAAAGATAAACAGGCGTATGCGCATGCATAAATGTGTTAATTATGGATATTTGCCCTAGCAACCCGATTATTATCAGCATAGGCGAATTAAACGCCAGTCCTATTATCAATGCGGGGTGGCCGATTAAAAATTCTTTAAACCTGGGCCTTACGCCCATCATACTTTCCAGCTGGAGCCGTAAATTTGACTCAAATCCAGATATTTCCCGCATATTCCCGCTTCTTAAAAGTAGAAATAGAAAAGCAGAAGCAATGATTGCCAATAGGGCAAGATTTCCTAAATTTAACGGTTTATAAAGGAATTTCCTGATATCTTCAATTTTATAAAAACAAAAGACGGATAAAATCAAAGGCAGAGCGATTGATATTTTTATCCCTCTGAACGAATCAAGTTTATTTATAAATTCTACCCGGGACAACAAGGCTGCAATCAGCAATCCTGCTAAAAGGCTTATAGCGCATACTAGCCAAAATGTTTTGACTGCGCCGGCAATAGAATTGTTTTCTTTTAACAGGTGCTTTTTCAGTATAAAGTAAACGGCAAAAAGCGGCGCAAAAACAGCGATTAACAATCCGGCTAGTTTATCAATCCATCGGGGCAGAAAGTATAATCCGCGGTTGTATTTTGCTTTATCGAGCAGGAAACCGCTTTTCTTCAAACCTGCACATACAGAACGCAGGTAATCCAGGTTATCTTCCAGTTTTAAATCATCGATAAAATCAAAATAGAGCACCCTGCAGTTTCTTTCTTTTGCCGCCCGTACCCAGCGGTTTACAAGCACAGGTACTTTAAGGCCTGAAAGCGGTATTTTATGCCCTCTTACTACGTTTAATGCATTAGGAATCAGGATCTTTGAGAATTTCTGTTCTTCCTTGCTGAATTCCAGCAGGACTAATTTGATGTTGGCATCCTTCAGCGCAGGCACTAGCGAAGGGTCAAATTTTTCGCTTATCATCACCGCCGAAAAATTCACGGGGAGTGAAAAAGGCACCCAAAAATCTTTATAGGGTTTAAATATCAGGTTTAAACCGTATTTATTTATCAAACCGATATCTTCTTTCAAATATCCGCAGCCGACATCTTTAATTGCAGGAGTTATTTTGAAAATCCTGTAATTTCCTGTTTTTATTTCTTCGGGATCTTTGTCAAGTTTTTCTTTTATAATTAGTTTGAAATACTTAGCCAAATCATTGCTTTTAAAAACCGCAGTCTCGGGCATAAGAGGCGCTTCGCTGGGTACAAGCCCGAGCAGTTTGTACTTTTCAATTTCAGGTTTTGAAAAATATATGATTTTTCCCCTTTCATTCAGCGAATCAACAGTTTCTTCCTCCAGAACCGCCGAGGTAACCCCGATAGTTTTGACCCTGTCCAGCAGGTAATCAATTTTGTAGTTGTTTTTTAAGCTGATTGCAAGCAATTGCTTGTAATCAACACAAACTTCAACATAGTTATTGCTTGCTTCAAATAACCACCTGAGCGCCAACTGCTTGACAATAAAAAATACCAGGATAATTGATAAAATAATTATGAGTGTTTTTTTCATATGCGGGATTTTTTCAAAAATCACACTTCTTCGCGGAGAAATCTGGCTGCTTCTTCAGGCGGGACAGGATTAATATAAAAACCCGTTCCCCACTCAAATCCTGCGACTCGCGTAAGTTTCGGCATTAATTCTATGTGCCAGTGGTAAAATGCTGAATTAGGTTCTTTTAGCGGGTTAGTATGTATCAGGTAATTATACGGCGGATTTTCCAGAGCTTTATTGATTTTTCCCAGCACGGTTTTCATTATCTGGGTAAGCCTGGGAACATCGTGTTTATCAATATCGCTGAAATGCGAAAAATGTTTTTTGGGAAGTATCCAGGTTTCAAAAGGAAACCTGGAAGCATAGGGGCAGACAGCCGCAAAACTATCGTTTTCCGTGATTACCCTGGATTCGTTTGCAAGTTCATAACTGATTATATCGCAGAATACGCATCTTTCTTTGAAATCGAAATATTGTTTTGAGCCGATTTGTTCCTGTTTAACCCTCACCGGCACCATAGGCAGTGCTATAAGCTGGGAATGCGGATGAGCCACGCTGGCGCCGGCTGCTTTTCCGTGGTTTTTAAATATTAATATATATTCAAACCTGAAGTCTCTTCTTAGGTCGGCAATCCTGTCTTTATAAGCACAGATTATATCTTCCGCTTTTTTGTCTTCTATATCAGGAAGTTCCCGGTTGTGTTCGGCTGTTTCAATTATTACTTCATGAGCCCCGATACCGCTCATTTTGTCGTACAAACTCTCGCCCGTGCGTTTAGTTTGACCTTCAATTCCTAAAACGGGATATTTATTCGGGACTACTCTTACCCACCAGCCCGGTTTATCTTTCTGGGTTCCATATTTTCTGTAGGCCAGTATTTCCGGAGGAGTCATATGCTCGTTGCCTTCGCAAAAAGCGCAGCTCTTGGTAGCGGCCTCTACTTCAATATCTTTTCTAAAATCTAATGATACATTGGATCTTTCGGTTGAAATGATAACCCATCTTCCTATCACTGGGTCTTTTCTTAGTTCTGGCATATTACCTCTTTTATACCTGATGTCACACGCCAGGAAAGCGTATCAGGTATTACCGCCTCCTTCACTTTGTTCATTTGTTTCAGTTTGCTCAGTTGTCTGTTCGCCTTCGCCTTCTTCGGATTGCAAGCGCTCTCCTAAAGTAGGATCGTGAGCCTGGCCTATATTGAGTTCTTCAAGTGAAGGCAGGTCATTCAGGTTTTTCAAGCCAAAGTAACGCATAAAATCTGTTGTGGTCCCATAAAGCAGCGGCCTGCCGACTGTCTCTTTTCTGCCCACAATTTTTACAAGTTTTCTTTCGAGAATAGTTTCAAGGACATTCGTTACTTCTACCCCCCTGATATCTTCTATCTCGGCCCGGGTAATAGGCTGTTTATAAGCGATAATAGATAAAGTTTCCAGCGCGGATGTGGAAATCCGCAAGGTTGTGCGCTCTTTGAATAACTTTCTTACGTACTGGCTGAAGTGAGGCCTGGTAGAAAACTGATAGCCGCCAGCAACTTCGCGCAGGTCAACCGGCCTGGTGCTGTATTCCTGGACAAGTTCATTTACCAAATCTTTCAATAATTCCTCGGTCACGCTGGAATTGCCGGCAAATATTTCTTTTAATTTGTCGATGGAAACCGGCGTATCGGTAATAAAAAATAACGTTTCTAAAATGTCTTTGATTTCGTTTCTTTCCATAGTTTTAAGATCCTTCGTTTAGATAGATTCTTATTTCCCCGAATATCTGAGTCTGCCTGGCAACAATCTGTTTCAGGCGGATCAATTCAAGTATTGCTAAAAATAACACAATCATGCCGATACGTTTTTTTTCAAGCAGGAGCAGATCCCTGAAAATCAGAAACTTTCTTCCGTGATTGTCGGCAGGAGCTTTTTCAAAAGCGCTCATTATCTCCCTGATTTTAGTTTCGACAGGTATTTCTTCATAAATAATTTCTTTTATATCTTCAGGCAATTCCTGAAGAACATCTTTAAATGAATCAAGCAGGTCAAAAAGCGTGGCTTCCATTACATAATCTTCTTCGGAAAATATGGGCGCATCCCTGTAATAAGAGCCTTTCTCGGAAAATTCTTTCAATTCCAGGAATTGGGCCGCCTGTTTGAACTTCTGGTACTCCAGAAGTTTTTCCGTAAGTTCTTTCCTAGGGTCCGGCCCTTCATCTTCTTCGGCCGCATCGGACGGCAGAAGGGTTTTAGCTTTTATCTGCATTAAGGTCGCAGCCATAACAAGAAACTCGGATGCTACATCCAGGTTCAATTCTTTCATTATTTCCATGTATTCAAGATATTCCGAGGTTATATTCGAAATGGGAATATCGTAAATATCAAGGTCATCTTTCTTGATGAGGTAAAGAAGCAGGTCCAGGGGGCCTTCAAAAATTTCTAAATGAACGTCATAAGCCATATATTTTTACCGCTTTTTGGGTTTCAACCATAGTCTTAAGAGCATAATCCAGCGCTTTTATTTTACCCTGCGCAAGCATATCGCCGACAAGCCCTTTCTGTTTCGAGAGCGTTTCCCTCTTTTCTCTTATGGGTTCAAGCAATTTTATTAAATTTTTGCTCAATTCCTTTTTGTCCGCAACGCATCCAAGTTTGCCCTCTTTGCAATTCTGTTCTATTTCCTTAGTACGTTCCGCGCCCGAGCACAAATTGTGGAATGCATAAACTATACAGCCTTCCGGATGCCCCTGGTCAGTCAGCCTTATCTTCTGCGGGTCTGTGAACATCTGCGTGACTTTATCTTCAATATCTTTAGGGCTGTCCGATAGGCTTATTGAATTATTGTATGATTTCGACATTTTTCTTCCGTCTAATCCCGGAACCCTGGGAGCGTTTGAAAGCAAGGCCTGCGGTTCAGGAAATACTTCACCGTAAAGAAAATTGAAACGCCTGGCAATCTCTCTGGTAAGCTCCAGGTGAGGCAGCTGGTCCTCTCCTACCGGGACGTGCGTTGCTTTATAAAGCATTATATCCGCGGCCTGCAGAACCGGGTAACCTAAAAATCCGTAAGTATGCAGGTCTTTATCTTTTATTTCTTTCAACTGCTCTTTATAAGTCGGGCACCTTAATAGCCAGCCCAAAGGCGTAATCATCGACAGAATAAGATGGAGTTCCGCATGTTCTTTTATGTCTGACTGCCTGAAAATAACGCTTTTTTCCGGCGTAAGGCCGCAAGCAATCCAATCCAACACCATTTCATTAATGTTGTCTTTAATAGCTCCCGGGTCAGCATAATCAGACGTTAACGCATGCAGGTCCGCCACCATGTAAAAACAATCATAGTCATCCTGCAATTTTACCCAGTTTTTCAAAGTGCCTATATAGTGGCCTATGTGAAGTTTTCCAGTAGGCCTCATTCCTGAAAGTATTCTTCCCTTTTTAGACATAAGGCTGGCCGCCCCCGATCCATTTGAGCAATATTACTACGATAGGCCCTAAAATATTCCACAAAATTCCGCTCATTAAAAGAAAAATTATAATAAAAAAACCATAAGGGCCTATTTTTTCGTATTCACGCGCCCAATGGCTTGGAAGCAGTCCTGTGATAATGTGGCTGCCGTCCAAAGGCGGGATAGGAACTAAATTAAATATGGCTAAAATAATATTCAAGACGAGAAGATACTGAAATATCGGCGAAGCAAAAGCAAAAGAATCGGAGAACGTGACAAGTTTTATTATCAGGCCTGCTAATATAGCCATCAGCATATTTGAAGCGGGGCCGGCTAAACCTATCAGCATCATATCCCTTTTGGGATTATTCAGCCTATAAGGGTTTATAGGCACGGGTTTAGCCCAGCCAAATACAGGCGCGCCGGTAACGATGGAAATCAAAGGCAGTATTATTGTTCCGATTAAATCGATATGAGCCATGGGGTTCAATGTTAACCTGCCCATGACGGACCCGGTGTCGTCACCAAGCTTATTGGACATGAATCCGTGAGCAAATTCATGAATGGTAATGGAAAAAAGCAGAATCGGGAATTGTATGAAGAGTTTATAAAATAAGTCCATTTTTATATTTCTCTAAAATAAACTTCTTAGCATCGCGCAGATTTTTTATCTCTTTGTTGCGGTTAACTTCGGTAATAATCTTTTTGTACAGGGGCCCCGGCTTAAAACCCAGGTCCATCAGGAACCTGCCTGAAATAAAAACCCTGGCCCTTCTGACATTAATAACCTTTAGAAAATTCTTTGACCAATCAACTGCGGGCTTCATTATTTCTCCGTTTATAAATCTGTAAACACTGATAATTTCCTGTGAAACTTTGCGGCTGATTTTCATCCTTGAAAGCCATTGCTTTTGTTCGTCAAGGTTCAAACCCCGGAGCAATAAGGCTAATTTCACCGCGGCGAAATCAGCTGCGCCTGAAACAGGCGC
>JAHIVV010000071.1 GCA_018816525.1 Elusimicrobiota bacterium | reverse complement strand
CCTTTTTTATTAAATTTTTTACTCGTACCTGAATACAGTCACTCATACTACCTCCTTTTGAATCATAAAGTTAAACCACGCTTCTTACTCCCTGATATTAATATAACATGGTTTTTTGGAAAAGTCAAGGGCTTTGTTTGGAGGGCTTTTGTTTAGAGTGTTTTTAAGGGTTTATTGAGTTTAGGGGGCTTACTTTTATTATCTATTTATCCTGGCGGCGTATGTAAAACCGTATTGGTTATTTTGCTGCATCTACATATACTTTGGTGAAATACCTTACATTCCTGATTTTGGAGCTTGCTTCGGTTACTATTACAAAGTATAGTTTTTCCCCTTTCTGGGTATCAGGGATTTCAAGGTAAAGAGGTATGTCCTGGATTGAATTTTTTCCAATTGTTATTTTACTCTTCCCTACTTTAAGCCAATTGGGGTCACTTGCCAATTTATAACCAATAGGGGCAAACATACCTGCTTTGACGACATCTACAGAACTAATATTTGCTTTTAGTTTAAAATCTGTAGAATTAACAATTTTTAATCCTTCCTGATAGTCCTTCTTTAAATCAATCTTCTTTCCTGTTGGTACATCTACAAGGAAAATTCTTTCGGGAGAAATAAGGACTGAAACCACTCCGCCTAATTGTTGTTTTTTAATCTGCCTGATTTCCTCAGGAGTAGGCGGTTTGGATGCAATAGTCAGTTCAAGTTTACACATTAAACCAATGCCGAAAACCAGCCCTGCGCCGCTTTTTTGCGGAGCTGAACCTACAGGATTAACATTAACGAGGTATTTTTTTCCCATAAGTTTTTCATCATTGGGTATTGTTATGAGTATATCTGTTTCTGCGCTTTGTCCGGGATCAAGAGAAAACTGGTCTTTTATTACTTTAATCCAGTTCAAATCAGGTATCGGTTCAAAACCGTCTAAGGTAGTTGTAGTAGGAGCTTTCAGGTTTATTCTTAATTCAACCATGGAGCTTGCCTTATAGGTTACACTAAAAGGGTACCCCAGGCATTGCTGAAGGCTGTAGGACTGGCCTATTTTCAGGTTACCCAGGTACATTCCTCCGCAAGGCGATGATATACCGGCACTGTATAAGGGCGTTGATAACAATAAAAATAAAACTAAAATCTGCAATCTTTTCATTTCTTCTCCAGATTTAGAAGCTTCGACGCTTTTTCTATCAGAACTGCAATATCCATGGGTTTGGCTAAAAAGTCGTTAGCGCCTGCATCAAATATTTTCTGTTTTATATCCGGCGAATCATAACCGGTCATGGCAAGTATTTTAATATCTTTAAGAAACGGCAGGGTGCGGATTTGCTTGCAGATTTCAAAACCATTAACGCCGGGAAGCATAATGTCAAGCACTATTAAATCTGGGATATATTCAGTTATCAGCCTGCCTGCGGTAAAACCATCGTAGGCAACTTTTACTTCAGCGTCCATTTTATTTTTTAAAACATCTTCAACAAGCTGGGCAACTTCCGGATCATCATCAATTACCAGGATTTTCTTTTTGGTTACTGTTCTTTCAAGTTCTGCTTTGATTTTATCTATGGTTAAACCTTTCTTGCTATAAAATTCTATTAAGTTGAGCTTCTGAAGGGTTTCTTGTTCGTTATAAAGCCGGTGTCCGCCTTCAGTCTGATCTGCGACTTTCAATAAACCCATATCGGTGTAATATCTTATTTTTGAGGGTAAAACACCCGCTTTTTTTGCAATTTCCGAAATTCTTAGTAATTCACTCATTGTCTTAGTCGCCTTTCTGACAGTTAATTGTGTTAAAATAATAGATTGAACTTCTTACTTCTTATTGTAGTCTATAAGCCGATTAATGTCAATCCCCCTCTTTGATGAAAGAGAGGTTAGGGGAGTTAGTTTTTTAATAGTTTGTAAAGAGGTGTTTTATTGGCTGCCGCTTTCTTTACCGCGTCTCTATATTCTGCAGATTTTTTAGTTGTTCCATCCGGAAGAGTTGCTATTTTATGTTCCCCATTCTGCGTTCTTAACAATATATGCCTGTCATAGGCTAGCCTTCTTATGCCTATTGTGGTAGTT
>JAHIVV010000070.1 GCA_018816525.1 Elusimicrobiota bacterium | reverse complement strand
TATTTTGACAAGGTTACACTGGTTCTTTTATGTTGTTGCTGCAGTTTTTTTGTTTTTAACTATTTTCCTGCTTATATTTTTCCGCGACCCGGATAGAAATATAATCCAGGATGAAAAGCTGATACTTTCTCCTGCGGACGGTACAGTCCTGAATATAGTCAAAACCGGCGGCCTGCAAACTGTTGAAATATTTATGTCGCCGCTCAATGTTCATGTTCAGAGAGCCCCTGTTGATGGAACTGTCAGTTTGGTCAAGTACAAAAAGGGCGCTTTTCTTCCGGCATACGTTCCTAAAGCCTCAGATTTGAACGAACAGAACGTTATAACCATTAAAAACAACGTTTTAGCGTTAGATGTGAAACAAATAGCAGGAGTGATGGTCCGCCGTATTGTCAGTTATGTTAAAGAAGGCGATACGGTTGTTCAAGGGCAGCGCATTGGGATGATAAAATTCGGTTCTCAGGTTGATATAACCTTCCCTGAAAATGTAGATATTAAGGTAAAAGTAAAAGAGAAAGCAAAAGCAGGGATCACGATAATCGGAGAAATTAAATAGGAAGTACCCCATACACTTCTTAGCGTGTAGCATGGGGTATTAAATAGGACATAAGAGGTAATTATGGGTTTTGGAATTTATATAGCGAGTATCTTTACCGTAGGTAATCTTGGTATGGGTTTTTATTCGATTATCAGTTCAGCCCAGGGGAATTACTCTACAGCTGCCTGGCTGATAATGGCAGCCATGGTTTTTGACGGATTGGATGGAACTATTGCCAGGGTCACCAAAACAACCAGCTACCTTGGTATAGAACTTGATTCTTTTGCCGATATTACTTCTTTTTGTATAGCTCCGGCAGTGCTGATGTATTTCCTTGTCCTAAAAGACTATAAACTCCCTGGTCTTGCCGTGGCATTTCTGTTTGTCGTTTTTGGAGCTCTCAGGCTTGCAAGATATAATATTAAATCCTTTGAAGCGAAATCTTTAGTCACATATTTTGAAGGCTTGCCCAGCCCGGCGGCAGGCGGAATTCTAGCTTCAATTGTGCTTATATTTGGTGTTTTTCAAAAATTCGAACAAGGCGTAACTACGAAAACAATACCCCTGGTAACCGACAGGGTCCCTTATATATTCCAGTTTATGCCGTTAATTATGCTGGTGTTAGGCTTTCTTATGATTACTAAACTTCGTTATATAAGTTTTTCAAAATCAAAGATTTTCAAAAAAATATCACTGAGAACGTTCATTTTGATAGTAGTAGGAGCGCTGCTGATATTATCTTACCCGGAGAACATGATCTTCATAATCTTTTCGATCTATGTTCTTTCGGGGGTAATCGAATTTTTGTGGAGAATAAATAAAATGCAGCACGAAAAAAGGCGCGAGAAATTGAATGGGGATCAATAAGGAGAAAAAATGAAAAACAAAATTATAATATTTGATACTACACTCAGGGACGGGGAACAGTCTCCCGGAGCCAGCTTGAATGTAGAACAAAAAATCGAAATAGCTCACCAGCTTGCAAGGCTTGGTGTAGATGTAATGGAAGCAGGTTTTCCTATTTCCAGCCCGGGCGATTTTGAAGCTGTAAAAGCCGTAGCTAAAGAAGTAAAAGGGCCTATTATTGCAGGTTTGGCCAGGACTATAGAAAAAGATATTGAGGTTTGCGGTATGGCGATAAAGCCTGCCAAAAGAGGCAGAATCCATACGTTTATTGCGACCAGCGATATCCATCTTAGGTACAAACTTAAAAAGAGCCGCGAAGAAGTTCTTGAAATTGCAAAACGCGCGGTAAAATATGCCAGAAAGTTTACTGATGACGTAGAGTTTTCGGCTGAGGATGCGGGCAGAAGCGATTTTGACTATCTTTGCAAAATTGTTGAAGAAACAATTAATGCCGGCGCTACAACGATAAATATACCGGACACGGTAGGTTATGCGATTCCAAATGAATTCGGCAGCACAATTAGAAGACTTATCGAAAGAGTTCCTAACATTCATAAAGCTGTTTTGAGCGTGCACTGCCACAACGACCTCGGTCTTTCTACAGCAAATTCTATTTCAGCTGTGATAAATGGAGCCAGGCAGGTTGAGTGTACTATCAACGGAATTGGTGAGCGCGCAGGTAATTGCAGCCTTGAAGAAGTGGTAATGATTCTTAAAACGAGGCAGCAATTGCTAAAAAGCTACGGGATAATTCTTCCCGGTATAGACACTACCCAAATCTACAAGACAAGCAAGCTTGTTTCAAGCCTTACCGGCATTTCCGTACAGCCCAATAAGGCTATAGTGGGCTCTAACGCTTTTGCGCACGAAGCAGGAATACATCAGGACGGGGTACTTAAAAAAAGCCTTACTTATGAGATAATGACCCCTCATTCCGTCGGAGTTCCTTCAAATAATCTCGTCCTTGGCAAACATTCAGGCAGGCACGCTTTTTCCAAAAGGCTTGCCGAACTTGGTTTGAAAGTCGATTCAAAGAATATCGACTCTCTTTTTGCAAAGTTCAAAGAACTTACTGACAAGAAAAAATGCGTATTTGATGAAGATATAGCAGCCCTCGCTGAAGAAAAACTTGCCGGAGAAACGGAATTATTCAAACTTGAATATTTCCATACTTCATCCGGTTCAGGCGTAATACCTACAGCGACAGTTAAGTTGGGTTTTTGCGCGAATAAGAAAAATATAAGCCTGCAAGAAGCAGCTTACGGCGACGGCCCTGTAGATGCGGCTTATCATGCTATAGACAAAATCGTATCAAAAGAACTTAAATGGAAATCTGTTCCTAAGTTGATAGATTATACTATTCATGCGGTTTCAGGCGGAAAAGACGCTTTGGGCGAGGTTATAGTAAAAGCAAATTATTCCGGAATGACTTTTACGGGCAGAGGTTCTTCTACGGATATTATTGAAGCAAGTATAAAGTCGTACTTGAACGTGATAAACAAAATAGCACATGCAAAATTTAAAAAGGGAAGCGTGAAGCCTATATGAAACAAACTATAACGCAAAAAATATTGGCAAAACACTCAGGAAAAAAAGAAGTCCATCCGGGTGAATTTATCGATGCAAATGTGGATATTGCTCTTGGAAATGACATTACTGCGCCCCTGGCAATTAAGCAGTTCAGGGAAATCGGAGTGAAGAGTGTCTTTGACAAAAATAAAGTTGTAATAGTCCAGGATCATTTCACGCCGAACAAAGACATAAAATCCGCTGAACAATGCAAGTTCGTAAGAGAATTTGCGCATGAACAAAAATTGAAAAATTTCTTTGATTGCGGCTCAGTCGGGATAGAACATGTATTATTGCCGGAACAGGGCCTTGTCGGGCCCGGGCAGGTTGTAATAGGCGCGGACTCTCATACCTGCACTTATGGCGCATTAGGGGCATTTTCAACAGGCGTAGGTTCCACAGACCTGGCGGCCATCTGGTCCAGAGGAAAGGTATGGCTTAAGGTTCCGGAGACAATCAAGTTTGTCTATAAGGGTAAAAGGAAAAAATGGGTTTATGGCAAAGACCTGATTCTTTATACAATCGGAAAAATCGGTGTTGATGGAGCAAATTACAAATCAATGGAATTCACAGGCGAGGTAATAAGAAGCCTTCCCATGCCGGAAAGGCTTACCATGTCCAACATGGCTATCGAGGCTGGCGGGAAAAACGGTATTATCGAGCCTGATGAAATCACTTTGAAATATGAAAAATCAAGGTTTAAAGGCAGGATGGAACTTCACAAATCCGATGCTGATGCGCAATATTGCGACATCGTAGAAATAGATGTTTCTAAAATGGATCCTCAGGTCGCTTTACCGCATCTTCCTGAAAACTCAAAATCAGTTAAGGAAGTTAAGAATATTACAATAGACCAGTCAGTAATAGGTTCATGTACTAATGGCCATCTTGAAGATTTAGAGATAGCTGCAAAAATCCTTAAAGGAAAAAAAGTTCACCCTTATGTGCGCCTGCTTATTTTCCCGGCAACCCCGGCGATTTACATGCAGGCAATAAAAAAGGGATACATTGAAACTTTTATAAAAGCGGGGGGAATTGTTAATCCTCCGACGTGCGGGCCCTGCCTCGGCGGCCATCTTGGCATATTGACCAAAGGCGAAAGGTGTATTGCTACAACTAACAGGAATTTTGTCGGCAGAATGGGTGATCTTGAAAGCGAGGTTTATCTTTCAAACCCCGCTGTAGCTGCAGCAAGCGCTATAAAAGGCAAAATAGCAGGCCCGGAAGAGGTATAAAATGGCAGAAAGACAGGAAGCAAAAATAGTCAGAAAGCCCCTGAAGGTAGTTGTATACCTTTAAAATGAAATTTATGAACCTTAACAAAACGCGCATTTTGGCTATAAGCCCGGAATCAGAACAAGAGGAGTAAGCGAGTAGGGGGGGAATAATATGATAACTGGAAAAGCAATAAAATATCGTGACAATATCAACACTGATGAAATAATTCCTGCAAAATTTTTAAACCTTCGGGAAAATGATGAATTGGGCAGGCATTGCATGGAAGGGATAGATTTAGATTTTTCAAAAAAAGCTAAGAAAGGCGATATTATTGTAGCCGGAAGGAATTTTGGATGCGGATCTTCAAGAGAACATGCGCCTGTTGCCATTAAAGCTGCCGGAATTTCGTGTGTGATAGCAGAATCTTTTGCCAGAATTTTTTTCCGCAACTCAATAAATATCGGTCTGCCGATTATTGAATGTAAAAAAGCCGCACAAAACATAAGCGAAGGCGATAATATTGAAGTAGACCTTCAAAACGGGAAAATAAAGAACCTCACGAAAAATGAGGAATATGCTTTCATTGCTTTCCCTGAATTTTTGCAGAAGATTATTAATTCGGGCGGTTTAATACCTTACCTGAAGCGCGCTGTAAACGCATAAAAAATTTATCTTAAGAAAGAGAGGAAGAAAAGATGAAGACTTACAAGATTGGAGTATTGCCAGGAGATGGAGTAGGCCCGGAGATTATCCATGAAGGAATGAAAGTGCTGGAAGCTTCTTTAAAGAAAGAGAAGGTAACCTGCGAGTATGTTGATTATGATTTTGGCGCAGAAAGGTATTTAAAAACAAATGAAGTTTTGCCTGATTCAGCTCTGGATGAATTCAGAAAACTTGACGCGATATACCTCGGGGCTGTGGGAGACCCGCGGGTAAAACCGGGTTTGCTGGAAAAAGAACTGCTTCTGAGAATCAGGTTTACGCTGGATCAATATATAAATCTAAGACCCGTCATCAATTACCCGGGAGTATGGGTTCCTGTAAAAGACAAAACTGATAAGGAAATAGATTTCGTAGTAATCAGGGAAAATACAGAAGGCCTATATTGCGGCATCGGCGGCGTTTTTAAAAAAGGAACCACTGATGAAGTTTCTACCCAGATTGAGCTCAATACTTATAAAGGCGTTGAAAGATGTATCCGTTATGCTTTCGAGTACTGCAAAAAACGCAATAAAAGAAAAAAACTTACCATGGTTGATAAATCTAACGTGTTAACTTACGGCCACGATTTATGGATAAGGACCTTTGATACAGTTGGAAAAAAATATCCGGAAATAACAAAAGACCATGCTTATGTTGACGCTGCCTGCATGTGGATGATAAAAAATCCGGAATGGTTTGATGTTATTGTAACCAACAATATGTTCGGTGACATCATTACAGATCTGGGTGCCATGGTCCAGGGCGGGCTTGGTGTTGCTGCCGGCGGAAATATTAACCCGGAAGGTGTTTCAATGTTTGAACCAATCCACGGTTCTGCGCCTAAGTATACCGGAAAAAATGTAATCAACCCTATTGCCACAATAGCAGCCGGAGCGATGATGATGGAAACTCTCGGCGAAACAAAAGTTGCCGACAACATTGACCGCGCAATCAGAAAAGTGCTTGCCAGCGGCAAAGTTAAATCTATGGATGCAGGCAAGATGGGATTCTCGACTTCAGAAATTGGTGATTTAATAGCAAAGGAAATATAAAATGAGTCTGGGGTATTAAGAAGGTAATTAAATGGATAGAAAATACGGAGTTGGAGTGGTCGGCATAGGTTTAGTCGGCTCGGAAATGGTAAAAGTACTCGAGCAGCGTAACTTCCCTGCAAGGGAAATAAAGATATTTGCTACTCGCGAAAGAGAAGAAGAAATCAACGGAAAAAAATATAAAGTTGAAATAGCAAATGATAACTCTTTTAAGGGGCTTGATGTCGTGCTATTTGCAGGAACTGAAGGTTCAAAAGGCGCTTCAAAACAGTGGGGTTGGAAAGCTGTGGAATCCGGCGCCTATGTTATTGATAATGGCGACGATTTTAGAATGGATGGCCGCTGTCCGCTGGTAGTTCCTGAGGTTAATGCTCACCATTTAAGTAAAGACAAAAAATTTATTGCAAACCCAAATTGCTCTACCATACAAATGGTGGTTGCTTTAGCGCCGTTACATCGTTATAGCAAAATAAAAAGAATAGTTGTTTCGACATACCAATCTGTATCAGGTACCGGCAGAGCAGGTGTTCGGGAGCTTTATGAACAGTCCAAAGAAACCGCGGATTCGTATCCCGATATTAAAGTAGTGAAAACAAAACCCGCTGCCTATCCTCACCAGATTGCTTTTAATGTTATTCCTCAAATAAGCGGCATAAGCGAAGACCCTGCTTTTTCTAACTATTACAAAGAAGAAATTAAAATGGTGAAAGAAACCAGGAAAATACTTGATGCTCCGGGGCTGAAAATAACCGCCACTTGTGTAAGGGTTCCAGTTTTTTCAGCGCATTCAGAATCTATAAATGTAGAATTTGAGAAAAAAATTACTGCCGCGCAGGCCAGGGAAATCCTTTCGCAGGCTCCGGGAGTAGTGCTTATGGATTTGCCGGAAAAAAGCATATACCCAATGCCTCTTGCTATTGGCGGCAAGGATGAAACCTTTGTCGGTAGAATTAGGGAAGATGTTTCCTGCGCCAACGCGCTGGACTTATGGGTTGTAGCAGACAACGTCAGAAAAGGCGCTGCGCTTAACGCAGTTCAGATAGCAGAAACATTAATTTCAAAAAAACTATTGTAGTTTTTTGCTGTTACATGTTTTTAACAACAACAGTATTTTTAAAATAACACTTGAAGTTTTGCGGAACTCGATATATAATGAGATTGGCATGAAAAAGATAATAATAAACGCAGACGATTTCGGGTTAACAGCTAAAATCAATCAGGGGATAATCTCTGCTCATAAAAACGGTGTTGTTACCAGCACGAGTATAATAGCTTCTGATTACTCGTCTGCGTTTGATGACGCTATAAGATTAGCTAAAGAAAACCCAAATCTTGAAGTAGGTATCCATATAGAACTTGATAAGTTTTTCAATGTTGACCAGACAAAAGGAGTTGTTTACAATTGGGTAACCGAACCGGCTCCGGTTGAGCAAGTAAGAAATGAAATCAGAAGTCAGATTGCCAGGCTTAAAAATGCAGGAATTAACCCTCCTCACATAACAAGCCGCCATCATGTTCACTTAAGAAATGAACTTATTCCCGTTGTCGTTGACGTTGCCAGGGAACAAGGCATTAAAATAATCAGGTTTGCCAGGAGATTTTTCTCTCACAACGGCGATTTCAACAGGCATAAAGCGTTAATTGAGCAAAATCAGATTATATTTCCTGAACATTTTATTGAAGGCTGGTATTGGGGTAATATTGATGAAAATTTTTCCGTGGCAGAACTTGCCACTCATCCGGGTTATGGCGAGCTTTGGAGAGAATATGAACTCACGGCTTGCTGCAATCCCCAGCTGAAATCTTACCTTAACGAAAAAAATATCCAGTTAATAAAATTTCTAGATCTTCTTAACCAATAAACCTCGCTAATAAACCAATCTCAAAGGTAAAAAGTTGAATCTCTGGAGGAACACGATGAACAAAATAATGATTAGGGTCTTTTTATGGGTCGTTTTATTTTTTACGGCAATTCATGCAAATGCAAGTGCAAGTGAAATTAAGAATTTTCTATCCGAAAAATCCCAATTCACCCCGGGCCAAATAACCCAAATAGATTCGCTTATTAACCTCGCTATAAGCGAGAAATTACCTGAAGATTATTTGTCTTTAAGAACCCGGGAGGGGATAGCTAAGAATGTTCCTTTTGAAATTCTTTCAGAAGTGATAAAAGAAAAAACTCTTACGCTAAGAATTTCCAGGGAACTTTTAAACTCGCGTTTCGAAGCCAAATATGTAAATAAAGAAAAGATTAAATTGCTTGCGGAGTATCTTGACAGGGGGCTTACTATAAATAGTTTTAATGAGCTTACCAGGGAAGCAAAATATAAAAATGTGAACATTGATAAAACACTTGATTTGTTAAATTTGTTTATTCTGCTTAAAGAAAAAAATGTCGAGCGCAAATATGCCGCTGCAGTATTTGTGTCTTTGCTGGAAAAAGATTTTTCGATAAAACAAATTAATGAGGCTGCAGAATTATTTATTTTCGCATTTACAAAAAAAATTGAATTTGATGAAGCTCAGGAAATAATATTAAGCGGTATAAAATCAGGAAAGAGTCCGTCTGAAATAAAGGGCCAGTTCAGAAAAAAGATATTGAAGGAAATAAAAGAAGAAATGAAAGAATATGATAAGGATAAAAGGCTTTTGGAAGGAACTCATTGATGGATGAACAAAAGATAAAGGTATATATTAATGAAATCCTTTCAGGGAATCAGGATTCATATAAATTCCTGATAGAGGAATACAAGAATTCTGTTTACAATCTTGTATTTAAGTTTTGCGGTAATTGCAACGACGCAGAAGATATTACCAGCGAATCTTTTGTAAGGGCTTATAAAAATATAAAAGCGTACAATATTGAGCGGTCCTTTAAAAATTGGCTGTTTTCAATAGCAGTAAACGCTGCAAGAGATATGCTTCGGAAGAAAAAAAATCTGACCGCTTCAATTGATGCATCAATATTTTTAGAAGAATCTGAAATCAGGGTACAGTTTAGTGATGAGTCAGGGAACCCGGAAACTTTGCTCTTTGATAAGGAAGAAGCTGAAAGAATATTAGCCGCTATAAATGTTCTTCCTGAAAAATACCGGATTGTAATTATATTGAGATATCTGGAGAATCTTTCTTATGAAGAAATATCAAATATAATACAAAAACCGCTTGGTACCGTGAAGACCCGTATACATAGAGCGCAAAAAATATTATCAAAAAACCTTCCTGAATAGCTGTTACCTGCCTGTTACAAGCATTGCTAATTTATTCTTGGTGAAACTTTTATCGTTTTCAAACGTATATATAGGTGAAGGGAGGATGAATGACAAATCCAGAAATCGAAAAGAAACTAAGTATACTGCCTTCCTATCTAAAAAAACAAAACGCACCCGCATATTTAACCTCCAAAATTATTCAAAGGCTTTCACTTCTGGAAAAACCAAGACAAACAGAAGGGTTTTCTTTTTTTGTATTAAGATGGAGTTTGGCAATTGCAGCATTATGGATAATCGGCATATCGCTTTTCTTCAAAATGGATACTATAAATAAGGTAAAAGTGAAATTTGTCGTAATAAACCGGAATGCCGAAACAATTTCTATTGTAGGCGATTTTAATAAGTGGGATAAAAACGCAAATAAACTTATTAAAAATGGCGATAAGTGGTTGCTTGAAATGAACCTGCGGCCCGGAAGATACCAGTATATGTTTGTTGTAAATGGAAGTGACTGGGTGACTGACCAGAAAGCGCGGGAAATAATTGATGATGGTTTCGGGCAGTCCAATTCGATTCTTGATACAAATAGCGCGCAAACGGAAAAAATATAAAAGTGATTTTTGTCACACTGTGTTGACAGAATAAGAAAAGCAGGTTATAATAATGGCAGACATGATTAACAAAAACACACCGGTATTTAACTCGCAAAAAAACCAAACTAATCTATATCCTGGATTAAATCAATCTTATTTTAGGAGGGAAAAAATGTTTAAAAAACTATTTTCCGTAATGTCTGTCGTATTTTTCGTAGGTATCTTTTCAACAGCTATGGTGAATGCCGACCCGGTTACACTCGCAAGTGATAACCAGGCAGTAGATTTTGACACGCTTCCAGACATATTAACATTTCAGCCATGGTCGACAGCTTCATCTGATTTGCACTTGTTTTTCAATACAACTTACGATTTCTTGGAAGTAAAACATGAAGACGGTATTAAAGATTTGGGTATTGTCGCTTCGTCGGCAGCTTTTGAAGGCATAAACACTTATGATCCCTCAGGCGCAACTGCAACTGCGCAGCCTTTGCAGGGACATGCCTATACATTTAAAACCACAGATAATATCCCAGTTAAAATTCTTATTCAAAGCGCTACACCAACAAGCCATGGCGCTGTAACTTTTATTGCGGCATGGAATTATATGGCGGGCGGATTTACTATTTCCGGAACCATTTCAGGTGTTTCAGGTCCCTTGGCCGGTGTTCCAGTATCTTTGTCAGGCACTGTAAATAAATATGAAAAAACTGATGATGGCGGGGCGTATTCATTTACCGGGTTAGCAAATGGCCCATATATGATTACAGCGGCACTCGCGGGTTATAATTTTGAACCATATTCACACAATCCGGTTATTGCCGGTTATGACTTGTCTGGAATGAGTTTTTTTGGGACGGTTAATGGCGGCGATAATCAAACGGGCCCCAATAAGATTTTTGGTAATATAAATTTCAACGGCGCTTCGACCACAAAAATTTATGCAAGAGCAGGATTTGGAGACCTGAATGGTATTTACCAACAGATAGGCGCCGGATTCAATAGAAATGGCGCTGGATATTATGACCTGCTGAGTCTTCCTGATGGCAATGGATATTATGTAGAAGTATTTGCAGATTTAAATAATAACAATATGCCTGATATGGGCAGTGAACCCAGAATCATCCTGGGGCCGTATAACCTTAACAGCGGGAATATGCAGCAAAGAGTTGATGTTACCCTTCAGCAACAAGCCTCGCAGGATGTTCAGGCTAGTACTGTTATGGTTACCATTAAAGGAAGGGTGCACTTAAACACAGATATGGCTACTCCTTTTGGCGATGTTGCTATTTCTTTGATGGACCCGGGGGAATATGGCAATGGCGGAGATTTTAATAGTTATATATTCGTCGCAAGTGTTACCTCAAATGGTTCTTACTCCGGGACCACCCCTGAGGATTATAATTTTGAATTCGCCCCTATGAATGTTAAAGTTTCCTATGCAGGCAATCCGTACAACTATCAGTTAAAAGCAAATAAAGCCGGTTATAAAATATCCTACCAGGGGCAATCTTTTATAGGTTCGGATGCATCCACAGAAAAATATTTTGATATCAACCTGGCCCCGAAACCGGAAGTTTCAATTGCAAACCTAAAAATTTCTCCGACAATCATCAGCCCTGATAACGATGGAATAGACGATCGAACCCAGATTTCTTTCACTTACAAGGTTAAAACAAATATGCCGTCTGGTGAAAATGGCGCAATAATGAAGTTTGTTGTTGATACAAATGGTAAAGCCGGATTCCAGCCGATGAATAACAACATTTTTATTTACACAACAGACAACAGAAGGTTTATGAAGAAAAATCCTACTGATTTCATCGATATGCAGAGGCCTGATTATTCAAAATTAATCGGCCCTATCAGTCAAGAGCAATACGGTCAATTCGCGTCATTGTTTGATTCAACCCTGGATTTTTGGACTGATGGCTGGTCCATGACTTGGGATGGGACAGATTTCTTTACTCAGGATTTTCTTATGAGTTGGGAAGGAAGAGACAATGCAGGAAACCCCTTAAAGAATGACAACTTCGCCGCATCACTTATGGTTTTTGACCAACAGCAGGATGTAGACGCAGTACCAAATTTTTCAACAAGCATACAGATTACTATAAAAACTTCAGTGATCTATGGTTTAGTTACTGACGCAAATGATGCCCCTCTTCCAGGTGCTAGAATTCAGGCAAACGGCCCTATGGGCGGAAGCATGGCTTTTTCAGGCAAAGACGGAAGTTTTGTTGTTGCCGGATTAAGGCCCGGAGATTTTAATCTTGAAATTTCAAAAGATGGTTATATTATGGCGCAGTTGGGCAATTCACCTAACCCGGGAATCAAAGTAACTGCCGGTGGCGCAACCAATGCCGGGACAATTGAGCTTAGCCAGGGAATTACATTATCAGGGTTGGTTAATTTGCCAAATCCTCCAAAAGCCGGCGAAATGGCAAATCCTTATGGCGGTGGCGGGATGATTTTTGACCTTTGGGGAAACGTTGAAGTGTGGAATATGAACGGCCCCGGCTGGTACAGAAGTGATTTCAGAATACCTCTTTCTTCGACTCTATATTTATCAAGTATAACAGCTTCTTATAACATTTCTCTTGAACCCGGGATTTATAGCATGAAAATCAGAGTTCCCGGATATGCCTCACAAGATGAAACAGTAGAAATAAAAAGTGCGGGTGTTACAAAAGATATCAGTTTAGTGAAATCAGTTCAGGCAAGAGGTATTGTAAGCTTGCCGAGTCTCTTTCTTTCAACTGCATCAGCACAGGAGTTTCTTGATGAGACCGGAAGGAATAATCTCTGGATTAATCTTAGTGTTGAATCTTTTGACAGAAAAAGCAGAACCGGTACTTGTGTTGGTTTCCAGCAAAACGATCTGCTTAATGGGGCCACAGCCGCTGAATTTACTCTCGACGGCCTTCTGAAAAACACGTCTTACCATCTCTATGTAGAATCCGCAGGTACATTTGCGTGCAGTAAAATTGATTTTTATTCAGGCAACCCTGATTTGGGGACAATTAATCTTTCCTTCGGAGTTACTTTAACCGGCGCAATAATCATACAGGATGACATAACCGCCCTGATGTCTAATAACAACAATAACGGCGATAATAATGGCGGCTGGCCCAATGGCATGATGAACATGCCCCCGGCAGGTGTTCCTATACAGTTAGGGTTGAGGTCCATGCAAGATAATTCATGGAATTGGAATCAGGTTTACATAACAACCATCAGTTTCCCGTCAATTGCTAACTATAAGGTAAGAGGCCTTTCTTCCGGGACTTACGAAATTGACCTTGAGGGAATTGGTGATGTTGATGTAACTCCTGACGCTGAGCATAGAACAGTGTTTGTTGGATTAACTGATACAGTCAATCCTAGCACTATAACGCTTAAAAACCCAACAGGTACATTACGCGGCAAAATAATAAACAATTCGGGAAAGACCATAGTTATGAACAAGATTACTGTAATGATAGCTTACCCAAAGGCAGATGGCGGAAAGCCCAAGTTTGCAGTGCCTGATGCTAACGGAAATTTCACTGTAACAGATCTTCCTACTGGCCAAGCGGTTATTTGGACATCTGAATTTGCCACACCTCCTGGCGAAGGAAATCTATTTGGTATTCCATCAGGAAATTCCGGAACTTCGTGGATTTTACTGAATACCCAAAGCGGAACAACAACTTACCTGAATATTGACCTAAAACCCGCTTCAACTTTGTATATCAAGGTTTACGGGACTACAGCAATGCTCGATGATATTTATGCAAAAACTACCACATATACTGGTGTTCAGTCACAAAACCGTATGGGTTTTGGATTGGCGCGCGTCCAATCATTATTTATGAGAAAGGTTGCAGAAGACCTGGTTTCTTCAATGCAGCAAAAATATGGATTTATGCCGGAAGTTCAAATGAAAATGCCTGGCGTAAAAGAAATATCTGTTACGGCTGCATTTTCTGATAGGGGCTCTGATGCAAATGGTACTTTCATAAGGTTTGTAGCAAACGGCCTTGAACAAGGTGTTTACTACGCTTATCCTTTAGTTAACAGGGATCTCTATTCTAGCGGCAATGAGAAGGCAGTAAACTACCCTTATGCCTGTATTCCTTCGGAGACTTTCCAGCTCTTGGGAGCAAATGAAACGAAAGAAGTTGTTTTCACCATGTCTGCCGGTGTAAGTTTAACCGGTTCAATCAAAAGGCCTCAAGCTGGTGTTTCAGAAACTATATCAGTTTCACTCAGAAAACCTTCTACCGGTGAAACTATTGCAACAACTTCTGTTGATTTCTCATCCGCAAATAGTGTAAATCTTACTTCAAAATCCTTTGGTTTTGAAAAAGTATCTCCTGGGAAATTTATAATCGTTGTTCAGGCGCAAAATTATAAAGTTTACAGTAATAGCATCGAAGTTTCTGCTTCAGCGTTAGCCTTACCCCAGATTGAATTGAAAAAAGGCGCTTCAATTATCGGTTCTCTTTTTGATGAGACCGGTAAAGCCGTAAGCCAGAATGTGCTTGTGGAATGCTGGGCTTATCCTTTTGTTGATGGTTCTTACAGAGCTACAAATCAGCCAGGAGTTACGATTTCTTCAGAAACTTCCAGTTTGGGCCAGTTTACTCTGCCTAACCTTCCCGGCGGTACTTACATGTTAAAGATTACCCCTGAAATTGGCGCAAAAGTAAACTATATGGTTACCTCAAAAGCTGGTATTACGGTTCCCGAGAGCCAGTCTGATGTTGACGTTGGAACAATAAAACTTAAAAATGGAACTTCAATTTTAGGAAAAGTATTTGGCAAAGGAAATGTTGCCCTATCAGGAGTTCAAGTCAGGGCCTATCCTTCAAGTGTGCAAGACAAACAAGGCAATAAAATAAATGCAACTTCAGACGATAAGGGTATTTTTTCACTCAGAGGGTTAAATGCATCGATTAAAAGCTGGGAAGTTAAAGTAAATGTGCGCCCGGATGATCCTACAAAGTTCACCGATGTTCAGAAAAAATACGGTGTAAAAATATTGGTTGTAAAGGATATAACAACAGCTGCTTCGGTAATTAAAAGCGGTATTGCCTCAGTTTTCCTGGAAGAAACAAATGCAAAAGTTCAGGGTACAGTAGTTACTCCCGGTGGTGAAAAGCTTATTATGCCGTTCCAGATTGAAGGATTGCAGTTTGAAGATTATCCTGCGGCGCTGGTGTTACTGCAGTCGCAGTCAGACCTTTCCAGCGGCGACCCGATGTCAGGCATGAAGATAATAACAAATGTTGACGGTTCCTTTGAAATAAAAGGGCTTGTAGCAGGCAAATATTCAATAAAAGTATTTGCAAAAGGATTTGCAACCTACAGGCAGGACATTACTGTAGAAGCTAATAAAACATTGGATGTCGGTAATCTCGCTCTTACAGCCGGGTTATCAGTCGGCGGGACCATCAGGACCCAGGTAGGGACTAAAATATCGCAATCTGATGCTTCTATCGTAGTCGCTGCTACAAAAGATTTTTCAAAAATAGTATTCGGCGCGCTAACAATCAACCCTGTAACCTTAGAAGTTGACAGATATGATATTTACGGTGTAGAACCGGGCGTGCAGTATTATATTGTGCTTGTACAACCGGAGTTTAATAAAGTTTTTGTTGATCCGGGTATCGTTACCGTGGCTGTTTCTTCAGAAACAAAAAATGTTATTTACACGCAGTATGCTCCGAACTTTGAAACGAAGTCATTTAAATTAACTCTGCCTATCAAAGCATTCAAGGATATTGGTTTTACAAGAATAAATATTCCATTGGGTTCTAGCGAAGACTTGATAGATATTGCCAATCTTCCCAATGAAATTGATCTTTACTATATCTACGGTTATGCCACTGAGCCTTTAAAGGAAGAGAGCATCACTGAAGTAGTTACAACAATGACCACTTCAGGTGTTTTAAGGCCGCTTTCGACCGCAGAAGAAAAATTTGCTGACAACAGAAAAGAATTCCTTTTTGTTTACATTCCAAACGGTCAGGAAATTACTAATGGTTACTTTCAGCTTAAATTCACAGGTACAAGCTCTAAGGGTTTGACCGGCGAAGCGGAATATAAATTTTATCTTGGTGAAGACGGTAGAAGCGAAAAGATTATCAACCCGATGGTAGGAGGAAACCTTACTCTTGGTTCGGGTGATGAATCCGGTATAGATGTCCCTGCGGGTTCAATTGATGATGAAGTTGCGTTAACAAGCGGCACAAAAGCTTTCTGTGCCAAATACAATAATGAAACAGTTGGTGCAACCAAACTCGGCAAATATTCCAGAAAATCTTTCTCTTCTCCAATCACATGTTTCAGTGCGGATAAACCAGGTGTTCAGCTAAGCGACATTTATGAAATGCAGGTTCGTTTAGTGTCCGGGCCTTTGGCAACAATTTCACAAAATACTCCGATATCTGTCAAAATCCAGATTTCAACTTCGGCTCTAGACTATAATGAGGCAGACCTTAAGTTGTATAATTACAATGAAACAACTAAAAAATGGGATGCTGCAACAGGGACTCCTACAATTGACTGGTCCAAGTTTACATTAAGCTTGGGTGTAAAACATATGTCCAAGTTTGCAGTATTCTATGTTGCAGGCGGTGGTAATGGCGGTGGAAGTGCAGACGCAGCAGCCCTAACCATGAAAGATGCTTATGTGTACCCAAATCCTTTGAAGGGCGGGAGTTTAACTGCAGATGCAATCTATCAGGCCGTAGCTATTACTTTCAAAAAACTTACTGCTGAAGCAAGGCTTAAAATATTCAATATTGCCGGCGAATTGGTATTTGATAATGTAAAGGCAAATGACGCTGCCGTCGATACACTCATCTGGGATACAAAGAACAAGAGCGGTGAAAAGGTAGCCAGCGGCGTATACGTTTACCTGCTTACCAATCCAAAAGACAGTACTGATAAAAAAATAGGTAAGTTAGCGATAATTAGATAAGGAAAAACCCTGCATTGTCAGGGTACGCAAAGAGAGGGTATTATGAAAAACAAACTAATGGTTATTGCAGTCTGTTTATCAATGTGCGCAAGCTATGTATTCTCAGCCAAAATAGCAAAAGTTGTTGTCAGTGAATCGCGCGGCAAAGTAACGGTTAAAATTAATAAATCATCCGGCTGGATAAAGTGTTATCCAGGCATGCTTTTAGATGAAAATGCAACAATAAAAACTGATTCAAGGAGTAAAGCGACTATCATTCTTTATGATGGCAGCAGGATATCAGTAAACCCCAAATCAGAATTGTTATTAAAAACCTTGACCGACGGCCAAAAAGTCTTAGAACAAAAATCAGGCAAAATCAGGTTCAAAATAGCAAAACTCCTTCAAGGAAGGACTTTTGAGTGCAAAACTCCTACGGCTGTCTGCTCTATCCGGGGCACTGATTTTACACTTGATGTAAATGATAACAATGAAACGGAATTGAAGGTTTTTGAAGGCCTTGTAGCCGCAGCTAAATTGGACGGTACTGGCGGGGAATTCCATGTGGGAGCCAGCCAGAAAATGAGCTTTGTAAAAGACTTGCCGCCTAATGCGCCGACTTCTTTCAGCGGTGATGACAATAAAGATGAATCAAATTCCCGCAAGGAAGAGATGAAACTTGCTGTTAAAGCAGAAATCAATATGGACTTGTCCCAAGAAGCTGTTCAACAGATGGCAGCTCAGGAAATGAAGCTTGCACAATATCAAGAAGGTAAAACTGTTATTGATGTTTTTGGTAAAAGAGTAAGAATAGAAGAATACTTGGTTCGTGGCGATGAAGTAGGCCTGCAACCAAATCAAGTAAAGCTTGTGGTTGTCAATAGCAGAAAGGACAGGTTTGACTGGTATCAAAGAGTTGCAACATTCAATGATGTAGTGCCTGCAGATATGAAACTTGCAACAAAATGGATGGATTGGACAAAAGGCGCTACACTGCCAAGTTATTATACAGTTGCAAATGATATGGGTGCAAGCAATACAGTGGATAACATCAAATATGGCAATGCAGGTGGTTCTATTGTAGCTGGGGTGGATGATCCTTGGCAGCTTCAATACACTAATTTTTACTTCAAGATTAAAGATTCAACAATGTATAATGGAGCTCCTCTGGCACCAGTGAGAACTGTTTACCCGGATAAAATAGAGGATGTTGTTCCTGGTTTTGGAAGCGGCATGATAACAACCACCTTTCCTGACGGTGACAAAATGCATTCAAAACAAGATACTACTTTTTCCGGGATATCATATTCAGAGGATTATTACTCTTTGGATGATTATGGCAAAGTACCGGATTCGGAAACCTACTTAAAAGACCCTATGAAATATAACATGGAAGCTGTTTTTAAGTATGATAATTTTACCGGAAAAGATAAAAAGATAGATTTATGTGTTGCTCCTAAGCTATTTACAAGTGCTGGAATAAAGTAAAAAAACTTTGTATAATAATTTAGGCGATTACCAGTACGGACTGAACTGGTAAATTTAAGATTGGCTAATGTTTTTATAAAGGGGAATTTATAATGCTGAAAAGAATTGTTTTTTTTGTTGTTGCCGTGATTTGTTTTGTTTTGCCGTTATCTGCTTCAGATATTACCACTGTTTTCAATGTAAAAGCTCTTTTAGGGCAGTATGCTTTTGAAAAAGAATCAGGTTCGTATAATGGGAACTTGAATATTGATTTTGTTCCTGCTATCAAATTTAGTGATAAGTTTTCTCTTTTGCCTGCTTTTTATCTTGGATATAATGGCGTAAAAGATGTAACGGAATTAGTAGGTGGTGGTACTTTAGTCCAGCAATCAGCTGATTACAATATAGCGCTAAAACCGATTATCAATTTATCTAAAAATGTAAAATTAAGGGCAAAAGTCGGTTATATGAACCAACTATTTCAGGAAACAACTGACGAGACTTGGGGGAAGGGTTTGTTTGATTATAATAAAGTAACGGCAGGCGCGGATATTTCGCATAAGAACATTACAGCTGGATACAGTTGCTATACAATTGTTTTTCCTAATTACAACACTTTAGCTGAAACAGAAACCAAAGAAAAATACGGATCAGAACTCTCCAGTAGTTCTGTAGGGAAAAAGATTTTGGATTTTTCAGCGAGTGAAATTTCAGCTTACGGTAAGATTTATCCTTTGGATAGTTTTGTTATTGATTGGTCGTTCGGTTACAATTTAAAAAGTTTTGCTGATCAAAAAGTCATCACGGAAATAGTTAATGTTTATAAACCAGAAAATAGAGCTGATAATAGCATTGCGGTTAGCGTATTCCCTTCGATTGCGTTGATTCCTGCTGGACCGGTAACGTTATTAGGCGGGTTAAATGTGTCTATGATTAATTACAATTCCACTCAAAATCATTACAACGTAAAAGCCACTTCACAGGATAACCCTTATACGCCAAAATATTATGATTATTCAGAAACTCAGATAGCGCCAGTTGTTAGTTGTTCTTTTAATACAATTCCTCTTAAAGTTGACTTGTCCTATCAAATGGGTTCAAGAAAATACACAGAGCGGTTAGCGCAGGATTCAGCAGGCACCAATTTGGCGGATAAGACAAAAACTGACACAAATTATCTTTCTCTCGGTTTGACTTATCCATTATTTGAGAAAATGAGTCTTAAAATGTTGGTATCGCAATTTAATTCTGTTTCAAATATGAAATACGAACAGGTTTACAGATATAATTACACCACGAGTAATTATTTTGTAGGGGTAACGTACGAATATTGATAGAAGAACCTATAAATTTGGATAGGGGGTGTTAGAGATGTTTAAAAAACTGAGTTTAGGATTTTTAGCAGTGTGTTTTGTTGTAAGTATTTCTTTCGCAGGCGGGAAAGGTACTGCAGGAGGCCAGTTTTTAAAGATTATCGGCGGAGCCAGGCCGGCTGCTCTTGGCGGAGCTTTTGGCGCAGTTTCTGATGATGTCAACAGTATCGGCGCAAATCCAGCAGGTTTGGCTTATCTGCCTAAATCTGAAGCGGCTGCGACCTATACGGTTTGGTTTCAGGATATAAAATACAATTATTTGGCGTTTGGCATGCCTACAAAGATGGGTACGTTCGGGCTTGGGATTAATATGCTTTCAGTCACAGGCATTCCCAAAACTGATAATATCGGAGCTTATGTCGGCGGCTCTACTGCTGAAACCGCAACGAAATTCGGTGAAAGCGATACAGCCATAACACTTGCTTATTCGAAAGTTCTTTCGGACAGTTTAGGATTAGGTTTAAATTTGAAGATTATAAATATGTCCATTGATGACAAAAGCGCTTCAAGTTTTGCGGCAGACCTAGGCTGTTTGTGCAAAGTTTCACCAAAGCTGGATTTAGGTTTGGCTTTGCAGAATGCTGGCGGCACGATAAAGTTTATTGATGTTGCAGACCCGCTTCCTATGAATTTGAAAATTGGTTCAAAACTCCAGGCAACTGAGAAACTTATGGCTGCATTCGACGTTAATTATGGAATCAGCGACAGCGTTTCCACTGCAAATCTTGGAGTAGAATATGCCCTTGCACTTGGGGATAAAACCAAACTTCCTGTAAGAATTGGGTATAATTCAGGTTTAGCAGATGCTGGCGGCACCGCAGGTATTTCTGCCGGTGTCGGGTTTACTCTTAAGGATTCCTTCGGTTTTGATGCTACCTGGGCTCCTTATGGAGACCTTGGCGACACAATGAGAGTAGGATTAAAATATAGTTTCTAATACACCCAATTTATATATTATCCCATTATTACGTAATAATGGGACTTAGCACTGTGCCCAGAGATGACCTCCTACCAAATGGGGGTCATTTTTTAAATAATCATGAAAAAACACATAATCATTTTTTTAATTATTTTTATTTTCAGCAGTTGCCTGATTTACGGGCAAGATATTCTTATTACAAACATCAAAATTAGTAATACAAATGGCACTACCCAGGCTGAAATAGACTTGAATGACTTAATAAAAATCAAGGGAATCAACATTAAAAAAAATGAAGGTAAAACATTATTGGAATTCCCAAGTTACTCAACGAAAACCGGCAGGGTTTATGAACAAGTGAAAATATTAAGCAAGACTCTTTATAGCCAAATTATTGAAGCAATAAATAAACCGGCGGAGAAAGCCGCTAAAAATTCAAATCAGGAAATGGGTTTTGAAATCTCAAAATTTTATAAGTATAATAATTCTAAATCAAAACTTAAAGTATTTGCGGAAGTTGCTTTTGGTCAGGCAATATCAATAGAATGCAAGATATTTGAAGGCAAATCAGGCCCTTGGGTAGGCTGGCCTGAAAGAAAAGAAGGGAAGAATTGGGTAAAAATAGTATTGTTTAAGAAGGAATTTAAAGAAAAAATTGAAAATGTTCTTTTACAGCGGTATACTGCCTTAAAAGATGAGTCCAGCCAGGGTTGGGAATAATATTTGACAACAGGGTTTTTTTTGAATATAATTAAACTCGATTTTGGGCTCCTAGCTCAGCGGTCAGAGCGGTTGGCTCATAACCAATTGGTCGGGGGTTCAAATCCCTCGGAGCCCAGTTACGGACGACTAGCTCAATTGGTTAGAGCGTACGGTTCACATCCGTAAGGCCACAGGTTCAAGTCCTGTGTCGTCCAATTAAAATTATCGGGGAAAAAGTGAACGAAAAACTAAATCAGGATCTGGAATTACTAATTAAGCTTCAGGAAATTGACCTCGAATTAGATAGATACCAGGAAGAATGTATTTTTATTCCTGCGGAAATAGAGAAACAAAAAGAAGAAATTGGTGCCATAAAGCAGAGATTTGAAGAAAAAAAGAAAAACATCAAAGAAATGCAGGCCAAGTATAAAGTTCTTGAGCTGGATATTGCCTCCAAAGATGAAGCAATAAAAAAGCAGAAGACAGACCTTAATGTAGTAAAAACCAATGAGCAATACAAGGCCCTGCAATCACAGATTTCAAAAATCGAGCAGGAAAAAGGCCAGATAGAAGAAGAAATCCTTAAAGCCATGGATGAAATAGATACTTTTAATAAAAATGTAAAAGACGAAGAAAATAAAATAAAAATTGAAGAAGGCATAGTAAACGATAAAATTAAAATATTGGAAGAAAAAAAGAAGGAATTTGAAAATAAATTTACAGGTTTGGAACAGGAAAGAAAAACCATAGCGGATACTGTTTCACCGTCTAACCTTAAAAAGTATGAGCATATCCGCAGCAAGGGAAAAGACGGGCTGGCAATTACTTCTATCGAGAATGAAAATTGCGGCAGCTGCCATATAAAACTGACGGCTCAGATTATCAACGAAGTTGCAAAAAATCAGGCATTGATTATTTGCGACAATTGCTCCAGAATTCTCTACATACCTAAACCAATCTAATCCAAAAATATAAGGGGATGAACGAAGGGTTGCTCTGATCCCGCAAGGGCATTGGAGAGGAAAGTCCGGGCTCTCTTCTTTGTTCAATAGCAATATTGAACGAAAAAACAGGTAATGGGTAATACCCATACGCCGTAAGGCGCGAGGTGCGAACAGAAACGACCCGGTTAAGTCCGGCTGAAACGGCTAAATCCTTACTTGGGTGCAAGTCCAGAAGTAGTAGGACGCATGATCCGGGTGGCAACATCCGGACAAGAGAAATAACCCTTGTTTCCTCGAAAGAGGAGATACAGAACTCGGCTTACAGTTCATCCCTTTATTATTTTTGCCCGCCAAAAAATTATTAAAATCAAAACTCAAAAATTCCCCTTGATTTATTTAAAATCCTATAGTATAATAGTGGAGTGAAGTGGTTAATAGTGGATATTAATGGGGAGCTATGGCTTTTACCGGACAATACAAACACGCGATAGACAACAAAAACCGCTTATTCATTCCCGCAAAATTCCGCCAGGGAATTAAAAATTTTTATGTGACTATAGGCCTTGACGGCTGCCTCTATCTTTATCCTGAACAATCCTGGAATAAATTAATAAATAAGTTTGAAAACCTTTCATTGAAAAACAAAGCTCATGAGCGCGCTTTTAAACGCGCTTTTTTTTCGGTCGCAATAGACCTGCAGGCGGATAAAATGGGGAGAATTCTTATCCCTCAGGATTTAAAAAAACAGGCAAAAATAAATAATAAAGTTATTGTCGTAGGAGTGCGCGACAGGGTTGAAATCTGGTCGCAGGAATCCTGGAATAAATATTATAGCAAAGCCCAGGGTATATTTAATAAGTTGGCTCCTGAATTGGAAATATAATCCTATGGCGGAGCATGTTCCAGTTCTTTTAAACGAAGCAGTTGAATATTTGAACGTAAAGCCCGGAGGAATTTACGTAGATGCAACCCTGGGGTTAGGCGGATATGCTAAAGAAATCCTGAAAAAAATAGGCCCTGGGGGGCTGTTAATAGGGGTGGATAATGACAAAGAAACAATTGTGCTGGCAGAGAAAGAAATTCAGAAAACTGCTGAAAGGTATCAGGTCGTCAATGATAACTTTGGAAACCTTGAAGAGATACTAAAAAACACGGGATTTCCGAAAATTGACGGCATCGTTTTTGACCTGGGTGTTTCAAGTTATCAACTGTCAAAACCGGAGCGTGGTTTTAGCTTTAATTCAAAGGGCCCGCTCGACATGAGAATGAATACAATAGGCCATTTGACGGCGTTTGAGGTTGTTAATGGTTATCCACAAGAAAAGTTAACTGAAATATTTAAGGATTATGGCGAAGAAAGATGGGCAAAAAAAATCGCAGAAAACATAGCTCAAGCTAGGCAGGGGAAAAGCATAGAAGATACTTTAGAATTATCAGAAATAATAAAAAGCACAATTCCAAGGAGATTTTGGGAGAAACATTTACACCCTGCAACCCGGGTTTTTCAGGCCATTAGAATAGAGGTAAACTCAGAGCTGGAAAATCTCGAGAAAGCTTTAAATGCATCACTTGAATACTTAAAAAATGGGGGAAGAATAGTTGTTGTTTCCTTCCATTCGCTTGAAGACAGGATAGTTAAACGATTTTTTCAGGAAAATAGCGATAAATTCGAAATATTGACCAAAAAACCTGTTTTGCCGGCATCCGGCGAAATAGCGATTAATCCAAGAGCCCGCAGCGCAAAATTGCGCGCTGCTATTCTGAGGTTGTCCTGAAAAATGCAGAAAACCTGTTTATCGAATCACCTTCGATAAACAGGCCGCACCCTGGAACCTACTATGAAAAAAGGGCCTTATAACTATTTTGGGCTGACAGCGCTGATTTTTTTTGTGGCTATTATCTATGCGTGGGAACAAATAGAATCTGTAAGAATGCAGTACAAAATCAATAAACTCAACGAAGAAAAAATAAAGGAAAAGGAAACCCTTTCAGATTTGCAAATATTGTACTACAAAATGGAATCGCTTGAAAGACTCGACGATATAGCAAAAAAAATGAAATTCGCTACGCCGAAAAAAGAAAATACTATTTACTTGGATTCAACGGGCGCCAATGAAAATCATAAATAAAAGAATGGCAGCTGTATTCACAATCGTTTTAGCGGTTTATTCCGTGCTTTTTGTACGATTGTTTTATTTACAGGTATGGAACCATCAAAAACTGCAGCAATTAGTAGAACAGCAGGTGATTGAGAAGAAAATCCAGAATCCTTTCAGGGGAATAATTTACGACAGAAACAAACATACTCTTGCAATGAATGTAAAATCTTATTCTTTTTCAGCTAATCCCGGAGCGATACAGGACAAAAATGTTTTTTCCAGAGATGTGGCCCGGATGGCGGGAATCAGTTCAAATGAGGTTCTGAAAAAAATAAGCAAGGACAGTAATTTTGTCTGGATAAAGCGGCAGGTTCCGGCCGACGAATCTAAAAATGTCGAACAGGTTAAAATTGACGGGCTCGTGATACAAAAGGAAACAAAGAGGTACTATCCTTACAAGAATCTGACTTCACAAATAGTGGGTGTTGTTGGTATTGACGGGCAGGGTTTGTCCGGGATAGAATATTTGTATGATAATCTGGTCAAACAAAAAAAAGTGACCGAAATATTTAACCGTGATGGTTTGAAGCATGAATTAAGGCTTTCTTCCGAAAAAAATTTAAATTCGCCAAACATAGTTTTATCCATTGATACGACTTTACAATATATTGCCAGCAGGGAACTTGAAAACGCTGTTAAAAAATACAGGCCGGCCAATGCTTACGTAATTATTCAGGATCCTAAAAATGGAGAAATTTTAGCTGTTGCAAACTACCCTAATTTTGACCCGAATGTTGAAGGGTTTACGTCAGAAGACCTGATTATACCGCCGATTCATAAAGTATATGAACCCGGCTCGACATTTAAAGTGGTAACTGCGGCGGCAGCTTTAGCTGAAAATAAATTTAATATGAGTGATGTAGTATTTTGTGAAAATGGAAGCTATAAATATCAGGACATTGAAATAAATGATCATGAAAAATACGGGTATCTTTCTTTAGAAGGCATAATGGCCTACTCGTCAAACATAGGTTTTGCCAAAGTCGGCATTGAACTGGGAAGAGAGAAAATATATTACTGGATGAAACAGTTCGGTTTTGGCAATTATACAGGCAGCAGCATTCCGGGGGAGCAAAAAGGGCTGGTTTTCAATCCTTTCAGCTCCAGGTGGTCCATGGTTTCAGCTCTGACTATTTCTTTTGGCCAGGGGATAGGTGTTACCGGCTTGCAGCTTATAAACGCATATTCTTCAATTGCCAACGGCGGTATCCTTTATGAACCCCAGATAGTTAAATCGATCATCGATAATAACGATAAAGTTATGTGGTCAAACAAGCCGAGGGTAATAAGAGAAGTTTTGCCTGTAGAAATAACTGTAAAATTAAAAAAAATGCTTAGGGATGTTGTTGATTATGGTACCGGTAAATTGGCAGGTGTTGAAGGTTACACGGTTTGCGGAAAAACAGGCACGGCTCAAAAAATAGACCCAAAAACAAAAAAGTATTCGACTTCTAAATATGTTGCTTCCTTTTGCGGTTTTCTTCCTGCAGAAGACCCTCAGCTGACCATACTGGTAGTTTTGGACGAACCTAAATCAAATTATTGGGCAAGTGATGTAGCCTGCCCGGTTTTTTCACACATAGCCAAGGAATCAATAAACTACCTTAACATTCCAAAAATAGACGCCCAAGGGGCGCGTTATGACCTTACTAAGCTCACTTATTGAAGGTTCAGCCTATAAATTAACAGGCAGGGCCGATATTGATATCACCGGTATAACATACCATTCAAAAAAAGTCTGTTCGGGATATATTTTTGTCTGCCTGCAGGGCCAGCATACAGATGGTGCCAGGTTTGTCAGCGAAGCTGTTACAAATGGCGCTGCGGCAATAGTAACTGACAGAGAATTAGACGATATCAAAGATACCGTTCAAATCGTTGTTCCGAATGCTCTTAAAGCACTTTCTTTTTTATCTGCAAAATATTATGATTTTCCTTCGAAAAAACTGAATGTAATCGGTGTCACGGGAACAAACGGGAAAACAACCATAACTTACCTGCTTGAATCGATTTTTGAAACTGCCGGTATGCCCGCATCAGTAATCGGCACTATTAATTATAGGTTTGGAAAAGAAATAATTTCACCTGATACCACAACTCCCCTGTCTTCTGACCTGCAATTTTTACTTGATAAAGCAGTAAAGAAACAAATAAAAACTGTACTGATGGAAGTATCTTCCCATGCCCTCAGCCTTAATCGCGTTGATTTTGTTGAGTTTGATGCCGCAATTTTTACTAATCTAACCAGGGACCACCTGGATTTTCATAAAACTTTCGAAGAATATTTTGCCGCAAAACTGAAGCTTTTTAAACTTCTGGAAAAAGAGGGTGAAAAAGACCGGATAAAATTTGCTATAATCAACAACGACGATACCTGGGGCGAAAAAATCCCGGGATTAATAAAATGCAAAGCTATAACCTGCGGTCTTTCACAAAAATCTGATGTTTATCCTGCTGAAATAAGGTACGAGGCCTCCGGAACATCCTTCGATTTGCACAGCGGGGATTTGAAGCTTAGAATAAAGTCAGAATTAATCGGCAAGCATAATATTTATAATATTCTGGCGGCCTGTGCCTGCGCGCTGAATTTTGGCATAATGCCTGAATCAATAGTGAAGGGCATAGAAAATCTTAAATCAGTTCCGGGCAGGCTTGAAAAAGTTGATTGCGGGCAGCCGTTCACAATTGTCGTAGATTACGCACACACTGATGACGCGCTGAAAAATGTTTTAACAACTTTAAAAGAAATTGTAACAGGGAAAATAATTACCCTTTTTGGCTGCGGAGGCGACAGAGACAGGTCAAAGCGCCCCATCATGGGAGAAACGGCAGTTACACTCAGCGATTACGCAATAGTTACAAGTGACAATCCCCGTTCAGAAAATCCGGAAAAAATTGTTTTCGACATTGAAGTCGGCATAAGAAGAGCCGGTAAAGAAAATTACGAAATACAACTCGATAGAAAAGAAGCAATTAAAAGAGCTCTGCAAATTGCGAAAAAAAACGACATTGTTTTACTTGCGGGGAAAGGCCATGAGAATTATCAGATAATTGGCCAGCAAAAAATTCATTTTAGTGACAGAGAAGTTGTTGAAAATGAATTACTGAATGGTCTAAAAAAATGGAAAAAATTACATTAAAGGAGCTGATCAATGCTACTGGAGGAAAGTTCATTTTCGGCGATCCTGATTCTAATATATTAAATGTATCAACCGACACAAGACATGTCCATTCGGGAGACATTTTTTTTGCTTTAAAAGGCAAAAACTTTGATGCTCATACTTTTATTGGAAAAGCAATAGAAAAAGGCTCGTCCGGCCTGGTTCTGGCCAGGATGAGTGAAGAAATAAGCAAATATTTTCCAAAAATTCCCTCTGTTGTTATCGTAAAGGATACTTTAAAAGCGCTGGGTGATTTTGCCAGTTATTATAAGAAAAAAATTGCGCCTGTGACTATTGCAATAACAGGTTCAAGCGGTAAAACCACTACAAAAGAAATAATTTATTCAATTCTAAAAAATAAAGCCCCGACCCTGGCGAGTTTTAAAAATTACAATAACCTTATAGGTGTTCCTCTAACGCTGTTTAATCTTAAGCAAGAACACAAATATTGTATTCTTGAGCTTGGTGTTTCGGTTCCGGGTGAAATGGATAGGCTTGCTGATATAGCTTGTGCAGATGTTGGTATAATAACGAACATTGGAAAAACACATTTGGAGTATTTGGGCAGCCCTGAACAGGTTTTTCATGAAAAAAGCAAACTTTTTGCCTCATTGCCTGTGAAAGGTGTTGCCGTTATTAATATTGATGACCCTCTTTTAGTGGGTTTAAAATCGAGTTTAAAATGCAAAATGGTCACTTATGGATTGATTGACAGTGCAAATGTCAGCGCTTATGATATTCAGATCGGCGAAGGCCGTACGTTTTTCAAATTGAAGCTAAACAAAGAAATAATTGACATCAATCTTTCTTTACCCGGAAGGTTTAATGTTATGAATGCGCTGGCCGCTGCTGCAGCGTGTTTTTCGTTGGGTGTAGACAATAATATCATAAAAAGAGGGCTTGAAGAATTCACTGGAATCGACATGCGTATGGAAAAAATAGAATCTCCTTCAGGTTCTTTATTAATAAATGACGCTTATAACGCAAATCCTGATTCAATGCGCCAGGCTATTTCTTATTTTGTTGAAGGCTATCCGGGTAAGAAAAAGATTGTCGTGATAGGGGACATGCTTGAGTTAGGTAAATATGCAGAAAATGAACACAAACTCCTTGGAGATTTTTTAGCAGGGCTCCCTTTAGAAAATATATACCTTTATGGGAACATGATGAAGCAGGTAAAAGAAAACAGCAAATTAAAAAATGTCCGGCATTTTAACGACCAGGAAGGACTGCTATCTGTTTTGAAACGAAAATTAAATAAAAATACCGTAGTTTTATTCAAGGCCTCGCGCGGAATGGGGCTGGAAAAAACCATTGGTAAAATTTTGAGGCCGTAATGCTATATCATTTGTTATATCCGTTAAAAATATATTTTTCGCCCTTAAATGTTTTGGAATACATAACCTTTCGTTCAATATCTGCGATAATAACCTCGCTGTTAATAAGTTTTATTTTTGGGCCAAAAATCATCAATTACCTGAAAAACAAGCAATTTTTACAGTCGATAAGGACTGACGGACCTCAGACACACTTGAAAAAAAATGGCACTCCTACAATGGGGGGATTGATAATCCTTATTTCACTGGTAGTATCCACTATTCTTTGGGCTAAGCTTGATAACAGGTTTATTCTCTGGATTATTGCGGGAATGGTCTGGTTTGGTTTGCTGGGTTACATGGACGATTATACAAAAATAGTTAGAAAAGACAGCAAAGGATTAATAGCCCGATGGAAACTTGCAGGACAGTTTACTTTTGCGGCCGCTGTGTGTATTTACCTGTACTTTTATCCTGCTAATTACCAATATGCGACAAGCATCAACATTCCTTACCTTAAGGAAGTTTTTATAGATCTTAGAATTTTCTATTTACTGTTCGCTATGGTTGTTATTGTAGGCGCATCTAACGCTGTAAACCTTACAGACGGCCTGGATGGACTGGCTATCGGAAATATTATAATCGCAGGGATAGCTTACGCAATATTCGCTTATATAGCCGGCAATGCAAAGATGTCACAATATCTAAGAATAATTCCTGTGAGCGGAGCAGGTGAATTGACGGTATTTCTTTGCGCAATGATTGGTTCAGGGCTTGGATTCCTCTGGTTCAACGGCTATCCGGCTGAAGTTTTTATGGGAGATACAGGTTCCTTGTTTTTAGGAGGGGCTATAGGATTGGTAGCAGTTTTTATAAAGCAGGAATTAATATTTATTGTTGTCTGCGGTGTCTTTTTTGCGGAAATAATATCCGTGGTTTTGCAGGTTTTTAGTTACAAGAGATACAAGAAGAGAATATTTAAAATGGCCCCATTGCATCACCATTTTGAGCTTTCCGGATGGGTCGAGACAAAAGTTACCGTAAGGTTCTGGATTGCAGGCATCATACTGATGTTAATCGCAATGAGCTCTCTTAAATTGAGATAGTTATGTTTCCATACAAGAAAGCATCTATTTTGGGGTTAGGAAAAACAGGAATAGCAACAGCAAATTTCCTATACTCAAAAAAAGTTGAAGTATTTGTTTCGGAATCAGCGGACAAAGATAAAGCTGCAGGGAATTTAAGTCTCCTAAATGAAAAAATAAAATATGAAATTGGCGGGCATACAGAAAAAATATTCAACTCAGGGCTGATTATCAAAAGCCCGGGAATCCCTTCAGATCTGCCAATTCTTTTACGGGCCAAACAGAAAAACATCAGGATTTTAAGCGAAATAGAGCTGGCTGCCAGCCTTATTAAACCGAAACTGCTTGTAGCAATCACTGGAACAAACGGAAAAACAACCACAACCATGATGGTAGGGGAAGTATTCAAGTCTTCCGGTTTTAAAACAGTTGTAGCCGGCAATATAGGCATGCCTTTGATCAGTTTCGTCGATGATATAAATTCAGACACTGTAGTAGTTGTAGAAGTATCGAGTTATCAGCTTGAGGATACGGAAAAATTCAAACCGGGTATTGCCTGCATATTAAATATTACCCCGGACCATCTGGAACACCATAAAACGATGGAGAATTATATAAACGTTAAAGAAAATATATTCCGGAACCAGACGAAAGAGGATTATTGTATTCTGAATTATGATGACGAAAATTGCAGGAAAATGTCAGGAAAATACCATTCTACCGTTGTGTTTGTAAGCCAGAAGCAAAGGCTTAAAGCGGGTATTAGCTATGACAGCGTATCAAAAGAAGTTTTTATCAGCCTGCCGTTTTTAAAACCCAGTAACTATCATTTTTCTTTGAATTTAATCATCCCGGGCAGGCATAATATTGAAAATGCGCTTTTTACGCTTTCAGCTGGTATTTTGGCCGGGATAGAACCGGAGTTAATCAAAAAGACATTGGAAAGCTTCCAGGGTGTTGAACATAGGCTTGAATTGGTAAGAAAAATAAACGGAATAAAATACATTAATGACTCAAAATCGACAAATGTCGATTCCACTTTTGTTGCATTAGAGTCTTTCAGCGGAAATGTTATTCTTATTATGGGGGGCAGGCATAAGGGCGCTTCTTACACGCCCCTAAAAAACCTTGTCAAAGACAAAGTAAAAAAACTGTTATTGATTGGAGAAGCGGCAGAAATAATTGAAAAAGACCTTACGGAAACCTCGGAGATTATAGAAGTCAAAACATTAAAAAATGCAGTAAAAATTGCGTCGGAAACTGCTAAACCTGGGGATGTGGTTTTGTTATCGCCAGGGTGCAGTTCATTTGACCAGTTCGATAACTTTGAACAACGCGGTTCGGAATTCAAAAAACTGGTAAATTCTTTAAACTAAACTATGTTCGCAAAATTGCAGGAAGCTGATTATAAACTTTTATTTGTTGTGTTTCTGCTGGTATGTTTCGGCATTGTTATGATATATTCCTCAAGCGCTATCATGACAGGAGAAAAAAGAGCTGACCAGTTTTTTTTCCTGAAAAAACAAATTCTGTGGACGCTGATAAGCCTGGTTTTTTTTCTTTTTTTTGCTTCACTGAATTACAGGTATTTGCAGAAAGTATCCACTGCCGCAATAATTACCTCAATAATTCTTTTGATTGCCGTGTTAATAATAGGAAAATCGGTTAAAGGGGCCAGGAGATGGATTCATCTGGGTCTGATTGATTTCCAGCCTTCAGAATTTGCAAAATTTGCCGTAATACTATTCGTGGCTGATTTCATAGACAAAAATAAAAGCAAATTAAAGGATTTCGTTAAAGGTTTTTTGCCTCCTATAATCGTAGCTTGCGTTGCCTCTTTCCTGATAGCCCTGGAACCGGATATCGGGATTCCTTTTATCATCATTACTGTGACTATGATAGTGCTTTTTATCGGCGGCGCAAGAATTATGCACCTGCTGGCATTGTTTTTATTGGCTGTACCAGTGTTATATTTTGAAATTTTAAGTAAACCTTACAGGGTAGCGCGTTTTTTTGCTTTTATGGACCCATGGAAACATGCGCAATCATCAGCTTACCAATTATGCCAGTCACTAATGTCTTTGGGATCAGGCGGGATTTTCGGTAAAGGCCTTGGCGGCAGCGAGTTGAAAAAATTTTATCTGCCGGAAGCGCATACAGACTTTATTTTTTCAGTTATCGGCGAAGAGCTGGGGATATTAGGTACCATTGTTATAGTAGGGTTATTTGCGTATTTTTTGTATAGAGGAATAAAGATTGCTCAAAAGGCCAAGGATTTATTCGGGATGTTGTTGGCCTCCGGGATTACATTATTGATTGTTTTACAGGCTTTTTTTAATATGGCAGTCTGTTCAGGATTGCTGCCTACAAAAGGTATCGCATTGCCGTTTTTTTCCTATGGCGGCACTTCATTGATTCTTACAATGAGCGCAGTGGGCATTTTAGCAAATATCTCGCGCAACAGAGGGAAACTCACGGTGTTTAGATGAACAAGAACATATTAATCGTAGCTGGCGGGACTGGCGGGCATATCTACCCGGCTATAGCTCTTGCAAAAATATTGCAAAAAAGAGGTTTTTCAATCAGCTTTGTCATAGGCCAAAGAGATAAATGCGTAAATATCATAGAAAAAGAAAACTTTAATTATTACAGGTTGAATGTTTCGGGGATGCCCAGGAAATTTTCGTTTAAATTTGTGTTTTTTCTCTTCAAACTTTTTGTTTCAATATTAACTTCTTTCCTGCTTCTAAAGAAAACAAAACCAGCCCTGGTGCTTGGTTTGGGCAATTATTTATCTTTTCCGGTGTTATTTTCGGCAAAAATAGCCGGAATTCCTACCGTAATACATGAACAAAATTATCTCCCCGGAATTGCAAACAAAGTACTGTCGAAAATGGCAGCGAAAATAATGATCAGCTTCCCTGAATCAATAAAGTATTTTGACGAAAGTAAAACTGTTTTTACCGGAAATATAGTCAGGAAAGAAATTCTTGAAGGTTTAAATACTAATACTCCCGAAAGCTTCAATGCTGATGCCGGCAAATTTAAAATACTTATTTTTGGAGGCAGCCTGGGGGCTCATGCAATAAATCAGTTGATGGTTGATGCTCTGGGAGCGCTTGAAAAATATAAATCAAAACTGCAGTTTATGCATCTGGCCGGCGAAAAGGATATTATCCGGGTAGAAAATTCATACAAGGAAAAAGGGTTTGATGCAAAAGTAATGACTTATCTTCATAATATCGGAAGTGCTTATGCATTCTCTGACTTGGTTGTCTGCCGCGCAGGGGCAACAACTGTAGCGGAACTTATAGCTTTAAAGAAGCCGGCCATACTTATACCATTTCCTTATGCAACAGAAAACCACCAGAAGTTTAATGCTGATTATCTTGGGAACAATCATGCAGCCGTGGTAATAGAAGAAAAATCTTTAAGCCCGCAAAAACTTTCCATGCTTTTGTCGGAATTTGTAGAAAATCCCGGCAAGCTTCTTTCTTATAAAAAAGCATTCGATAACATTACCGCTTTCAAATCCCTGAACCCCGAAATAGTCATGGTTGATACAATCGTCAACCTGATAAAATAGGAACGCTTCCACAAAATTATGCTTACGTTATCAATACCTTTTCCTGCTTTTTGCTGGAATCTTTCTCCTAATTATTGTATAATTTCCGCACGATGCCAAAGCAGCAATTCCTCTTTCCTGAAACAAAAATAGAGAGTTACAAAATAAAAAAGATAATTAAAAGAAACGGGTCTATAGTGTCCTTTAACCGTGAAAGGATACTAAACTCGATTTTGAAAGCTGCGCTTGCTGTCGGCGGAGGCGATAAAGAACAGGCTAGTGAACTGGCTGACGAAGTAATAAAAATGATGAGTGAATTATACCCGCAGGCTTCTACGCCAAGCGTTGAAGAAATCTCAGACCTTACCGAAAAAGTGCTTGTAGAAGGCGGCCATTTCAGAACGGCAAAAGCATATATTCTTTACAGGCATAAACATAGTGAACTTCGCGAAAAAAAGGAATCTTCAATAATAATTGAGGATAATGTCCCTTATAAAAATCTCTTAAAGGTTTTCAGCTGGAATGTTGACCATAACTGCGATACAGTAAAAAAACTTAACAAGAGGGTTAAAAGCGCGAATTTCAGGACTTTAATCAGGGATTCTGAAAAAACCTACCAGGACGAAATAAATTCAGTAGCAAAAAAAATAATCAAAAATAAGAATAGAATCAGGATTGCTATTGTTGCAGGACCTTCCAGTTCGGGGAAAACAACCACTACCATAAAAATAGGCGAGATACTTCAAAAAGAAGGTGTAACTTTTTCGTTGATGAATCTGGATAACTATTTCAAAAATCTGGATGAACATCCAAAAGATGAATATGGCGATTATGACTTTGAGACTCCGCATGCCCTGGATTTGCTGTTGGTTAACAGGCATCTTGACCAATTGCTGGAAGGAAAAACAATAAAATCGCCTAAATATGATTTTAAAACAGGTCTACGGACACTAAATGCAGTAGAGTTCAGCCTTAAACCGGGTCAAATTCTTTTAATTGACAGCCTTCACGGTTTATACGACGAATTGTCTTCAAATATTCCAAAGGAACTGAAATTTAAACTTTATATAGAGGCTATGTGCCAGTTGAAAGATGACTCCGGGGAATTTGTGCGCTGGGCTGATTTGCGCATGTTGCGCCGGATGGTCCGTGATTCCTGGCACAGGGGTTATGACCCCGGTAAAACTGTAGGCCACTGGCATTATGTGCGCAGAAGCGAAATGAAATATATTGTGCCTTTCATAGGAAAAGTTGACCACGTTTTCAATAGCGCTCTTGCTTATGAGCTTCCTGTTTACAAAAAGTATCTTTTTAAATACTTTCCTTCAATAATCAGGGAATACGAATCCGACCCGAAAAAAGTGGACGCATTTATCCGGGCAAAACGTGTTTATGAGTTATTAATGCAGATTGAAGAGCTTAAAGACGATTCTGTAATACCAAGAAGATCGCTTTTGCGTGAATTTATTGGCGGCAGCACCTACAAGTATTGATGCAAGCATTAATGCTTGCATCAAATAATTTGCTATACTGAATTAAATCATGAAAAGAATACTTGTTTCAAATGATGACGGGATTTTTGGTATCGGGTTAAGCCCGTTGGTAAAAGAAATTTCCAAACTGGGAAAAGTTTTTGTTGTAGTCCCGGAAAAAGAACAATCTGCCGTAAGCCATTCTATGACTTTGCGCGGGCCTGTGCGCGCAAGGCAAATTTCTGGAAACACTTATGTGATGGACGGCACACCTGCAGATTGCGTAAGGTTCGGAATAATTCAAGTGGGTTCCAGAAATATAGACCTTGTTGTTTCTGGAATTAACTTTGGTTCAAATCTTGGTGTTGATATATTTTATTCCGGAACGGTAGGCGCTGCAAGAGAAGGAACATTTATGGGCATACCTTCGATAGCAGTGTCGCTAGTGAGCAGGACAGGAAAAAATTTCCAGACTGCGGCTAAATTTGCGGCCAAGCTGTCAAAAAATGTTTTAAACGGGGAATTTGAAAAAAACATCCTGCTGAACATAAATGTCCCCGATGTTTCTGCAGGCAGAATTAAAGGTATTGAAATAACCACGCTGGGCAAAAAAATATATGACGACACCATAGAAACCAGAAAGGACCCTTACGGCCTAAATTATTACTGGTTGAAAGGTAAGGTGGTTGCAAACGAAAACAAACCCGGCACGGACATCTATGCTGTGGAAAAAAATAAAATATCCGTGACACCTTTAACGCTAAACGGCACTGATTTTGAAGCCGTAGAAAAATTGAAGGAAATAAAAATTTAACTTTTCGAAGACAATAAATGTTCAAGCTAGTTTCTGATTTTAAACCGGCAGGCGACCAACCGGAAGCAATAAAACAGATTATTTACGAATATGAAAGATGCCGTAGGAACAGTCAGGTTCTTCTCGGCGTTACAGGGTCTGGTAAAACTTTTACCATGGCCAATGTTATTGAAAAACTGCAGAAACCAACCCTAATCATCTCGCACAATAAAGTCCTTGCCGCACAGCTTTATGCAGAATTCAAGCAATTCTTTCCTGAAAATGCCGTAGAATATTTCATATCCTATTACGACTATTACCAGCCTGAAGCCTACGTGCCCCAGACTGACACATATATTGACAAAGATGCTTCAATAAACCAGCATATCGACCGGTTAAGATTAAAAGCTACTGCCTCGCTTCTTGAAAAAAAAGACGTGGTGCTTGTTGCCTCCGTTTCCTGTATCTATAATATCGGTTCACCGTCAGACTTCGAGGAGTTATGCGTTTCCATTGATAAAGGCGCAGTTAAAAAACGGGAATTGCTGCTTAAAGAATTGGTAGAAATCCGTTATGAACGCAATGATATAGCTTTTGAAAGAAGCAAATTCAGGGTTAGAGGCAATGTTGTTGAAATTTGGCCTGCCTATCTTGAAACTGCTTTAAGAATAGAATATGACGAAAATGTTATAAAAAGCATTGTAGAAATAAACCCGGTGACCGGAAGAAAAATCCTGGAAAAAGACAAGACATTAATTTATCCGGCAAGCCACTTTGTAGTTACCCAGCCGAAATTTGAGGAAGCATTAAAAGCAATTGAAGAAGAATTGGGACAGAGGCTTGATTGGTTCAGAAAAGAAGGAAAATTATTGGAAGCGCAGCGGCTTGAGATGCGCACAAAGTATGACATGGAAATGATGCGTGAGACCGGTTTTTGCCATGGGATAGAAAACTATTCAAGGTATTTCGCCGGCAGGCGGCCGGGTGAACGGCCTTACTGCCTTATTGACTACTTCGGAAAAGATTTTCTTACTATAATTGACGAATCCCACGTTACTATACCCCAGGTTTATGGAATGTACGAAGGCGACCGTTCCCGTAAAAAAGTCCTAGTGGATTTTGGTTTCCGCCTTCCTTCAGCGATGGATAACAGGCCGCTGAAATTCGCTGAATTTGAAACTCTGTTGGATAAATCTCTTTATGTTTCTGCAACTCCCGGCAAATACGAGCTGAATAAAACAAAAGGCGTTATTGTAGAGCAAATAATCAGGCCGACAGGTCTCGTTGACCCGGAAGTTGTTATAAGGCCCGTAAGTACGCAGGTTGAAGACCTGATTAAAGAAGTTGAAAATTGCGCCAGGCTCAAAGAAAGGGTTCTTGTAACAACCCTGACAAAAGCTATGGCTGAAGACCTGGCTGAATATTTAGAAGAGAAAAACCTGAAAGTAAAATATCTTCACAGCGAAATTGACGCTTTGCAAAGAATAGAAATTTTGAGAGATTTAAGAAAAGGTGATTTTGATTGCCTGGTAGGGGTGAATCTTTTAAGAGAAGGTCTCGACCTGCCTGAGGTAGGGCTTGTGGCTGTATTGGATGCGGATAAGGAAGGTTTTTTACGCTCTGAAACCAGCCTTATACAGGTTTGCGGCAGGGCGGCCAGAAATATTTCAGGAAGAGTAATACTCTACGCAGATACCATAACCGGTTCTATAAAGAGGGCAACGGATGAAATGAACCGCAGAAGAAAAATACAGTCTCAATATAATATAGACCAGCACATAACGCCCAGATCTATTATCAAGGGAATACGGGAACTTGAAGAATTTCAGTATAAATCCAAAACTGAAGCTTTATCGCTGATAAGAGAAGATGGAATAGAATTTTCAAATAATAAACAGTTGCCGGTATTGATGAGGGAAATCGAAGAAAAAATGAAGCAGGCTGCAGATAGCCTGGATTTTGAGCTGGCTACGGCTTACCGCGATAAAATGTTTGAAATTAAAGAAATGATGGCTCATAAAAGGGCCGGAGGAGCTGGTATAAATGAAACTGGACTTAAAAAAGTGTAATCCTTTGATTAAAAGCGCGCTGGCTGAAGATATAGGTACCGGCGACATTACGGCCTTGAACCTTATTTCACCTACCTTAAGAATTTCGGCAAAAATTATTGCCAAGGACCAGGCAGTAGTTTCGGGGCTGGCTGTAGCCAGGCAGGTTTTTAAACTTCTCGATAAGAAATGTGTCTGGAGGGCAAAATTCAGCGACGGGGACACTATAAAAAAAGGCAGGACTCTCGCCGTTGTTTCAGGTTTGGCAAGAGCCATTCTTTCCGGCGAAAGGACTGCTCTTAATTTTTTAGCGCACCTGAGCGGCATAGCCACACATACAAATAAATATGCCAGAAAAATAAAAAAAACAACCGCGGAAATTTATGACACAAGGAAGACAACGCCCAATTTAAGAGTGCTTGAAAAATATGCTGTAATTTGCGGCGGCGGCGTAAATCACCGTATGGGCCTTTACGACATGGCCCTGGTAAAAGATAATTATATCAGTATTTACCGCTACGGCAGGATACCTTCCTACCAGCTTATTTCTTCCCTGAAGAGTAAATTGCCTTACGGCATGAAAATCGAATTTGAAGCGGATAATATGCGCGATGTGGAATTAGCGGCCGCAAATAATGTTAATATTATAATGCTTGATAATATGGACATTAAAACTCTGAAGAAAGCAATAAAGTTCATAAAGAAATCGAAAAAAAATATTGAAATAGAGGTTTCCGGCAGGGTGAACCTTAAGAATGTGGCCAGAATTGCAAAGCTGGGAGCAGATAGGATTTCTGTAGGTGAAATCACTCACTCATCTCCGGCCGTAGATTTTTCACTAGATATTGTAAAATAATCGCATGAAATACCTGAAACATTATGCGTAAAAAATTGTTAGTAATTTTCACAGCTTATTTGTTCATTCTTATTGCTTTCCAGCTGCAAAAGAAAAAAAATTTCCACTGAATGACGATTGGGTATACTCATATTCCGTAAGCCATTTTATAGATACCGGGAATATTAAAATAAGCGATTTGCAAAATTATTTCTTTTTTGCTAAAAAAAGCCACTAGATACAATTAAACCTATGTAGGTGAAACTAAAAAAAGGCTGGTGGAGAAACATGGCAGAGATTCTTGTTGTAGCAAGTAAAGTAAAAAAGCTGGTAAAAGAAAGCGGATTGCGCACAAGCCCGAGCTATCTTGATGTGCTTTCAAAAAAAGTTGAAGAGATGATCAAGGCTTCAACAGAGAAAGTAAAAGCAGACGGCAAAAAGAAAACCCTCGGTTCAGAAGATTTAATATAGGTTCAATACCTGATTTATAGGTTTAAATAAACAGCCGCTATCCTTTTGATTTTGTGGGTTTATTTTTTTATTGCAGGGACCAATGTCAAAAACCATTGTTTTAAAAACAAATTCCTCCAGCTATAAAATAGTTATTGGATCAAATCTAGCACACACTCTTGCCGCTGATATCAAAAAACTCAATATTGCAGAAAGTGTTTTCATAATAAGCAGCCCGAAAATATTCGGTTTATACGGCAAAGCCGTCAATTCAGAGCTGAAGCGTTCCGGTATTAACGATATTGGTTTTGGGATTTTTCCGGACGGTGAAAATAACAAATCCTGGCTTAATTACGAACAATTATTGGGAAAAGTTCTTGATTTTGATAACGGCAAAAAGAAAAAGATGACTGTTTTAGCGTTAGGCGGAGGAGTAGTGGGGGATATGGCGGGATTTGTTGCTTCTTCATACCGCAGAGGCGTGCCTTTCGTTCAAATGCCTACCACTTTGCTTTCTGCTGTAGATTCAAGCATTGGCGGAAAGACCGGTATTGATTTTAGAAGGAAAGGGAAAATAATAAAAAATATAGTAGGTTCTTTCTATCAACCCAGTCTAGTACTGACAGATATTTCATTTCTCAAAACATTGCCGAAAAAGGAATTACTAAACGGTTTGGCTGAAATTATAAAGTACGGTGTTATTAAAGAAGCGGAACTATTCCATTTTATTGATAAGAACATTGCGCAAATACTTGATTACGGGCCGGAAGCCCTGGGGTATATTATAGGAAAATCAACCAAAATAAAAAGGGATATAGTCCAGTTGGACGAAAAAGAAACAAAAAATATACGGATAATACTTAATTATGGCCATACTGTAGGGCATGCGATCGAAGGGGCGGGGAATTTCAAAACGAGCCATGGCGAAGCTGTCGCAATTGGAATGGTGTGCGAAGCGGAAATTTCTTTCAAGCTTGGATTGCTGGCTGAAAGTAAATGTTTGCAAATAGAAAGATTAATTGCAAAAGCCGGCCTTCCTGTCAAAATAAAGGGTTGTACCGTAAGTTCCTTAATGGAAATAATGAAATATGACAAGAAATTCCGGAAAGGCCAAAACAAGTTTGTCCTGCCGGTTGATATAGGAAAAGTGACCGTCAAAACCGGCATCCCAAACCAAATAATCCGTTCTGTCCTTGAAAAAAGATTAATAAAATAATGGAAAAATAGAATTGAATTCAATCCTAATATTATGGGCGGCAAGCCTGTTAGTAGGGGGACAAGAGTTCCCGTACAGGTTGAAGGATACCACCACCAAGACATGGTTAATGAACTCCTGTCTTCCTTGCATTAATAAGTATAAATTTATATAATTCTGAATTATGCCAAATCTTACCTTTAAGGGAGGAATTTTTCCACCTTTATTTAAAAAAACAACCGAAGATATAAGAGTAAAAGCAACAGCCCTTCCAAAGAAAGTTGTAATTCCTTTAAATCAGCATTTTGGAGAAACCGCGCTTGCTATAGTAAAAAACGGCGATTATGTACTAACCGGGCAAAAAATCGGGGAAGTACGTGGAAACATTTCTTCTACCATACACTCAAGCATTTCCGGCATTGTCAGGGACATCGGCCCCTACAACCATCCATTCATAAATGAGCCTGTATTATCCATTATTATAGAATCGGACAATAAGGATAACAAAATTGAAACAAAAAAAACTCACTGGGATTATTTCCGTTATTCGCACGACGAGCTTATTAAAATTATCCAGGAATCCGGAATTGTAGGCATGGGCGGAGAGGGTTATCTTTCAAACCTGAAGCTTGCCTTGTCAAAAGAAATTGATACTTGCATACTCAACGGCTGCGAATCTGAATCCTATATAACCTGTGACGACAGGCTTATGCGTGAAAATGCCGGGGAAATTGTTGAAGGTTTAAAAATATTGATGTACATCCTGGACGTCCACAAAGGGTTTATTGCAGTTGAAGAAAATAAAACAGAAGCGATAAAGGCCCTCAGAAAAGAAGTTTTTACCGTGCCGAATATAACTATAAAAATCTTAAAATCAAAATACCCGCAAGGGGCCCAAAAACAACTTATAAAAGCAGTCCTTAACCGTGAAGCGCCTTCAAATGTAACTTCTTTAGACACCGGCGCAGTTGTCTGGAACGTAGGCACAAGTTACGCTATCGAGCAGGCCGTAGTAAAAAATATGCCTCTGATTTCAAGAATCGTAACCGTGGCCGGGAACGATATTAAATTTCCCGGAAATTATAACGTCAGAATCGGTGCGCTTGTTTCGGATTTGCTCTCCCAAAGCGGCTACGTTGCTTCGTCCGCTGCCTTGCAGCGGCCGGTGAAACTGATTATCGGCGGGGCTATGAAAGGGACCGCTCAATTTACGGCTGATATTCCAATTGTCAAGAACACTTCCGGGATAATAGTAATTCAACAGGAAGAAAAAAACATACAATATGAATTTGATCCGTGCATAAGATGCGGCAGGTGTATTGACGTTTGTCCCATGAAATTAATGCCTAACTTTCTGAGCGTTTACTCGGAGAATTCTCTTTGGGGAGAGTGCGGAAAATTATTCCCTGAAGAATGTATAGAATGCGGCTGCTGTTCTTATGTTTGTGTAGCAAAAAGGCCCATGGTCCAGCAGATAAAACTGGCTAAAGGGAAAGTCCTGGGAAAACAATGAACCCGTTATTTGTTTCTGTTTCGCCACATATTAGATCTGAAAAAACAATCAGGCATGTGATGCTGGACGTACTCTTTGCATTGTTGCCTTCAGTTATAGCGGGCGTTATTTTTTTTGGAAAGGATTCTTTGTTGATTGTTTCAACCAGCGTGTTATTTTGCTGCTTGACTGAAATTGTATTTGAAAAAATAGCTAAAAGAAAAAACACTATTAATGACCTTTCTGCTGTAGTGACAGGAATTATTTTTTCCCTTACTCTGCCAGCGTCAGCTCCTTTGTGGATAGTCGCTTGCGGGGCAGTTTTTGCAATATTGATAGGTAAACAATTTTTTGGCGGTATTGGCCACAATCCATTTAACCCTGCGTTAATTGCAAGGGCTTTTGTCCAGCTTTCCTGGTCAAAAGAAATTGCCGGTATTCCGGCTTCTTTAGAGATAACTAAATTTAATATGTTCTTGGGGAATATGCCGGGAGCCCTGGGTGAAGTTTCAAAAATTGCAATTATAGCCGGTGCATTGTATTTAATTTTTCGCAGACAAATTACCTTACATGCGCCCTTGAGCTTGGTTGTGACAGTTGTTCTTTTATCAATAGTTACAAGAAATAATCCGCTTTTTCAGGTTTTAACCGGAGGACTGTTATTAGGCGCTGTTTTTATGGCAACGGACCCGGTAACAACGCCTGTTTCAGGAAACGGAAAGATTATTTTTGGTATCGGCTGCGGACTGCTGACAATGTTAATAAGATTGAAAGGCGCTTTTCCGGAAGGAATATATTATTCGATTTTAATAATGAATATGTTTACGCCTGTTATCGATAAAGTCACCAGAAAAAAAGGTTTGGGGTCTGATGAATTCAAAAATACTTATTAAAACAGCTGCCTCATCCTTAAAACTGGCTTTTCTTTGCATGATTTCAGCGTTACTAATATCACAGCTATATCTTGCAATTGAACCGGTAATAAAACAGAGAAAAACTGAAACTTTAATTTTGTTATACAGACAGGTTCTTCCTAATTCAGCTTGGTTTGAAAATAAAACAGCCGGTAACAGAGAATTTATTGCAGGGTTCGACAAACAGCATGTACAAAGAGGGAAAATCGTAAAGTTAAATGTGCGCGACTACAACGGCGATATTGAAATTTTATTCGGAGTGGACCAGGAAAATAGAATATTGGGAATAAAAATATTGAACGCAGATTTTAGAATTAACCTTGAAGATGATTCTTCAAAAAGTGATTTTTTCAAGAAATTTATAGGCTTAAAATTTCATGACCTGAAGCTTGAAAAAAACGGAAAAGATATCAGCATAATTCCGGGTGCAGACGTTTCTTCAAAGGCGTATATAAAAGCGCTTAAAAAAGCAGTGGAGGAAGTAGAATCAATCAATGCTACAGAACAGTAATTTAAATGCTTTTCTTTCAAGAATATGGCGGGCTAATCCTGTCGTTGTCCTGATGGTAGGCCTGTGCCCGGTATTGGCAATTACGACTACAGCTTATAACAGTATAGGCCTGGGCGCAGCTGTTTCCTTTGTTTTAATATGTTCAGGGTTAACGATTTCGCTTATTAGAAAATTTGTTCCCAATGAAATAAAAATACCTGCATCTATGGTAATAATAGCGTTTTATACGACGTTCGTTGATTATTTTATCCAGGCCTATTTTATTGAACTTTCGGCATATTTGGGTATTTTTATACCGCTTATTATGGCAAATTGTTTACTGCTGAACAGTTCTGAAATATTTTATTCTGTGAAAAATTCCACAACTCATTCTTTTCTGGATGCGGCCGGTTTCAGTATTGGATTCTCAATAGTAATCTTGCTGATCGGATCCCTGCGGGAAATATTAGGAAGCGGGGCTTTTATGGGCCAACAACTTTTTCAGGAGCCCGTGAATGTTATGGTTTTGCCTGCGGGAGGGTTTCTTCTCATCGGAATCCTGCTTGGTATCTTAAACTGGTTTCGTTCTAGGTTTTCAGAAAAAAATGATAAATAATACCACAAACCCAGTATTGATTTTTTTAAGTGCTTTTGTTGTAAATAACATAGTCCTCATAAGGACTATAGGCTTATGTTCTTTTTTTAGCATGTCGAATAGCCTTAAAAGTTCGTTGAACGCAGCCGTGCCGATAGTATGCGTTAATCTGGCAGCCACTATTTTATCCTGGCTGTTTTATAACTTAGCGCTTATTCCTTACAAACTTGAATACCTGAAATTGGTATCATTCGTACTCATCATAGTTTTATTGGTTCAAATTCAGGAATTTATATTAAAAAAAGTTCTGGCAAACTATTTTTCGACAGCCGGAAACAGCCTGTCCGTTATTACGGCAAATTGTATAATTCTGGCAGTTTTGTTGTTAAATACCGAATATAAGCTTGACCTGGTTAATAGCATTATTTACAGTTTGGGTATTGCTTTTGGGTATGTTCTTGCTATAATACTGTTTGCCGGAATGAAAGAACGGGTTGGATCCGCGCCGATTCCAAAAGCATTGAAGGGTTACCCGATTGAATTTATTCTTGCCGGGCTTATGTCAATTGCAATATTAGGTCTGCGCGGTTTGTTTGGGTTGTAAACAGGCGATTATTTATGGATTATTCTCCGATTTTGATTCTTGGTGCGTTAGGTTTTACGGTTGCATTAGTTTTGACGGGCATACATTGTTTTCCGGGTTTCGAGTCTGTGCATTCAGGGAACGGGGCCTGCGAAGATCCCAAACAGAATCCGGAAAATATTTCTGCTGTTATTTATTGCGCAGGGGGAAACAACTGTTCCGACAAGTATGCCTATCAGGGCGTAGAAACCTGTTTTGCAGCCAGCAAAATTTTCAGGGGCAAGAAGGAATGTATTTACGGATGTATAGGTTTTGGCGATTGCGCACAAGCCTGTGCCGAAGGCGCAATTTCGCACGTTAAAGGCGAAATACCCGCGGTAAACAAGAACACTTGTACCGGTTGCGGCCTTTGTGTTAGCGCCTGCCCAAAAAAAATAATTTCACTTGTTCCTTCTAAATATGATGTTCATATTAAATGTTCTTCCCTGAACGCCGGCAGGTATGTAAGGGAAATTTGCGCGACAGGTTGCATTTCATGCGGTATATGTGTTAAAATATGTCCTACAAAAGCCATAAAGATTGAAAATAACCTGGCGGTTGTAAACTATAATAAATGCAGCAATTGCGGTTTGTGTGTTGAACGATGCCCTGCAAATACGATTGAAAGAATTTTACCAGTAGTATGAACAATACTGATAAAAATAAAACTTAAGGGGAAAGAGGAGGAAGTAAAAAGTATGTCATCCATCACGATGAAGTCTTTGCTTGAAGCAGGAGTGCATTTTGGGCATCAAACCAGACAATGGAATCCCAAAATGAGCAAGTTTATTTTTTGTGAGCGCAATAAAATACATATTATTGACCTTCAAAAAACCGTAAAGGAACTAAAAAGAGCGTATAAATTTGTCAGAGATATGGTAGCTTTAGGCAAGCCGGTGCTTTTTGTCGGGACCAAGAAACAGTCAGCGGATGTTGTTGAAACGGAAGCAAAAAGATGCGGAGCTTTTTTTGTTTCAAAAAGGTGGCTTGGCGGAACCTTAACAAATTTTGCAACTATTCGAAAGTCCGTCAATAGGCTTAAAGAACTTGAAAAAATGAAAGAAGAAGGAATTTTTGAATTACTTTCGCCTAAGGAAAGAAGCAAAAGACAGAAAGAAATGATGAAACTGGAGAGTTCTCTCAGGGGAATAAAAAATATGGGGCAGCTTCCAGGGGTAATGTTTGTCGTAAGCCCGACCGACGAAGATGTTGCTGTCCAGGAATCGAAAAAAATGCATATACCCATTGTTGCCATCTGCGACACAAATTCCGACCCGGATATCGTAGATTACCCTATTCCGGGAAATGACGATGCGGTGCGCGCTATCAGCCTTTTCTGCTCAATAATTGCAGACGCTGTTATGGAAGGAAAGGGAACCCTGGACCAGGAAGGCCAGGCGGTAAAGCAGACAGGCGAATTTGGAATTCCGGATGAAGAGCTTGCAAAAGAAGTAGAACTAAACGAAACGAAAGGATAAATAATACCCAATACTCTTCCTAAGCGAGTGGCATTGGGTATGAAAGAGGAGACAATGGCAGAAATAAACGTTGAACTAATACAGAAGCTGCGTGCGACTTCCGGCGCAGGAATGGTAGATTGTAAAAAAGTGCTTACAGAAACGTGCGGTGATCTTGACAAGGCATTGCAGTTATTGCGCGAGAAAGGCATGACTCAGGCTTTAAAAAAAGCCAACAGGGAAACAAAGAACGGCTTAATTGCTTCTTATATTCATTCAGGCGACAGGATAGGCGTGCTGCTTGAAGTGAATTGTGAAACGGATTTTGTTGCGAAAACAGACGAATTTAAAAAACTGGTGAAAGAAATTGGCCTGCAGGTAGCTGCGGCAAATCCTTTCTTTGTTTCCAGAGAATCCATTCCACAGGATGTGATTGAAAAAGAAAAAGAAATATACCGTAAACAGGTATTGGCTGACGGAAAACCTGAAAAAATTGTTGATAAGATTGTCGAAGGAAAGCTTGAAAAATATTTCCAGCAAGTATGCCTGCTAGACCAGCCCTATATCAGGGATTGTTCGGGCAAAGAGAAAATAAAAGATATGGTTACCGCGGCAATCGCGAAAACCGGAGAAAATATTGTCGTAAGGAGATTTGCAAGGTTTCAATTGGGCGAAGAACTATGAAACAGCCCTGTTTGAAATTTAAAAGGGTTATTCTGAAACTTTCGGGTGAAATGCTTGCCGGAGACAAGAGATTTGGCATCGCCCCTGAAATGTTGGATAAAATTTCTAATGAAGTCAAACAGACAGCAAAATTGGGCGTTGAACTTGGGATTGTTATCGGCGGCGGCAATATCTGGCGCGGCGCTGAAGAAAGAATAAAAGGGCTGGACCGCGTTACCTCGGATTATATGGGAATGCTGGGAACTGTAATGAATGCCCTTGCGCTTCAGAACGCTTTTGAATCTGCAGGGGTGCCTGCAATAGTGCAGTCAGCGATCGAAATAGGAAAACTTTGTGAACCGTTTTCAGAAAAAGCCACAGTAAAATATTTCCAGATGGGAAAAGTAGTTGTTTTTGCCGGCGGAACAGGTAACCCTTACTTCACTACTGATACCACTGCCGCACTGCGGGCGGTAGAACTTAAAGCAGATATTCTTTTTAAAGCGACAAAAGTTGACGGGGTGTATACTTCCGACCCGATGAAAAACCCTTCCGCAAAAAAATATTCCGAAATATCATTCATGGAAGCCATAGAAAAGAAATTAAAAATAATGGATATAACCGCGTTTTCCCTTTGCATGGAAAATAAGGTTAAAATAATGGTATTCAACCTGCAGAAATGGGGGAATATCGTCCGTGCCCTGAAAGGCGAGAAAATAGGCACAATAGTGCATTGATTTTAAAAGGGGAACACAACAATGATTGACAGCGTAATAAGCCAGGCTGAAGATTTTATGAAAAAAACTATTGAAAGGTTCAAACAGGACACCTCAACCTTGAGAACCGGGCGCGCCAGCCCCACTTTAATTGACGGAGTAAAAGTTAACGCTTATAACTCCATAATGCCGCTTAACCAGGTGGCAGGTATTTCAGTACCCGATGCTAAAACAATAGAAATCAGGCCCTGGGACGCAACAGTGATACCGGCCATTGAAAAAGGAATAGCGCAGGCTGCCGTAGGCCTTAATCCGGTTAACGACGGGAAAGTAATCAGGCTGGTTATTCCGCCTTTAACGGAAGAGCGTAGAAAAGATTTTGTAAAACAATTAAATAAAATGGCGGAAGAATACAGGGTTTCTATAAGAAATGACCGCCATAAAGCGATAGAGCAGATTAAAAAAACTGAAAAAGAAAAAAAGATTACTGAAGACCAGAGATTCAAGGGTGAAGATAGGCTTCAAAAAACCACAGAATTTTACATCAAAAAAATTGACGAAATCCTTATTGCCAAAGAAAAAGAGATTATGTCTTAATGGATATAGCAAAAGAGTTATTTGACAAAATAGACAAAAAAAAGCTGCCCTTGCATATCGCTGTAATTATGGATGGCAACGGCAGATGGGCAAAAAAAAGAAGATTGCCAAGGGTTTTCGGGCATAAAGCCGGTGCAAAAACCGTTAAAGAGATAATTAAAGCTGCAGATAACATAGGAATAAAATACCTTTCCCTTTATGCTCTTTCCACTGAAAACTGGCTCGCGAGGCCTGTTCTTGAAGTGAAAGCCTTGATGAATATTTTGTATGATTACCTCAAACAGATAAGCGAGTTGAAAGAAAATGAGTTCCGGCTGGTTATAACCGGAGATACATCAAAATTTCCAGATAGGATACAGGAAGAAATAAGAAAATCCCAAAAATATACAGCCGGTTGCAAAAAAATGGTTTTGAACCTGTGTTTGAATTACGGTTCAAGGCAGGAAATAGTTGCTGCTTTTAATAAAATGGCGGAAGCCGGTATTAAAAAAACGGATGAAGAAACACTATCAAAATATTTATTTACCGGTAGTCTGCCCGATCCTGACCTGCTTATACGCACTTCAGGAGAACAGAGGGTTTCAAATTTTTTTCTCTGGCAGATAGCTTATTCTGAAATTTATTTTACAAAAGTGCTCTGGCCTGATTTTGATACAGCCGAGTTATATAAAGCAATTATTGATTACCAGTCGAGAGAAAGGCGTTTCGGAGGGATATAGTACCCCATACGCTTCCAAGCGCGTAGCATGGGGTATTAAATAGGAAAAAATGATTCTACCAAGGCTTTTGACAGCGATTATAGGGATACCCATTATACTGCTTGCCATACATTTCGGAGATGTTCCTTTTTTTATTCTTGTAATTATCATTGTTCTTTTTTCGCTTCAGGAATATTTTTTCATAATCGACAGGACGCAATTCAACCTGCAAAAAGCAAACGGTTATATTTTCGGTTTGCTGATTATGCTTGCCATATATTTTAACGGGTCAAAAATTCTTAGCCCGGCCCAGAGCCAGTTAACCTCTATAGTTTTCACGCTGGCTTTACTCGCTTTTTTTTGTTACGAAATACTGCGTATTGGATTTTCCAACAGGACTGAAGTAAACGGGTCTATTATAAGGATTGCACTTACTCTTTTCGGCCTTTTCATTATTTCCTGGACCTTTGGGCACATACTATTGTTAAGAGATATCAACCCTAACGGAAATAAGTATTCATTTTTCCTGTTTTTGCTGATTTGGATAGCTGATACAGGCGCTTATCTGGTTGGGAAAAGGTTTGGCAGGATGAAATTAGCAGAAAAAATCAGCCCGCAAAAAACGGTAGAAGGCGCTCTGGGCGGCATTGTAATAGGTATAATATTTGCCCTGGCAATGTGGAAAATATTTGCGCTTAAAGAATTAAAGTTAATAGAAGTTATCGTTGTAAGTTTTTTTATTATTGTAATCGGATTTATCTCCGATCTTTCCGAATCGCTTTTGAAAAGGGATGTGGGTTTAAAAGATTCCGATGTTCTTTTGCCGGGACATGGCGGAATGCTTGACAGGTTTGATTCCTTCATATTTGCCGCGCCGTTTTTTTATTATTATCTCACCATTTTTCACAAATGACCTCAATTATGAAAAATTTGGTTATTTTAGGTTCAACGGGTTCCATTGGCATTCAGGCGCTTAATGTCGCCAGGCACCTGAAAGATGAATATAAAGTTACGGGGCTTTCCACTTTTTCAAACATCGAGTTACTGGAAAGGCAAATTAAAGAGTTCAACCCGTCCGCAGTATGTGTAGGTTCGCCCGGTGATGCTGATCTACTTCGCGAAAAAATATCAAAAAAAATAGAAATATTTCACTCAAACAAAGGCCTGGAAACTCTCTCAGGAATGGATGAAGCGGACATTGTACTAATTTCTGTAGTGGGCGCTGTAGGCATATATCCCCTGGTTTCAGCAATCAAATCAAATAAAACAATCGCGCTGGCTAATAAGGAATCTCTCGTTATAGCTGGAAATTTAGTCAATGGATTGCTGAAGAAGCATTCGGCTACAATTATTCCTGTCGATAGCGAGCATTCAGCCATTTTTCAATGCCTTAAAAATGAAGACATAAAGAACGTTGATAAACTCATAGTTACCGGTTCAGGAGGGCCTTTCTATAAGAAAGATATTGATTTTGAACATATAAAAGTGGAACAAGCCCTTAACCATCCCCGATGGAAAATGGGGAGAAAGATTACGATTGATTCAGCCACGCTTATGAATAAAGGGCTTGAAATAATTGAAGCGCGCTATCTTTTTGATATATCTTTTGAAAAGATTAAATTACTGATTCATCCGCAATCAATTATCCACTCGCTGGTTGAATTTATAGACGGGTCAGTAATAGGGCTTTTTTCAGAACCAGATATGCGCCTTTCAATACAATACGCCATTACTTACCCTGAAAGGCATAAAACAAAAATTAAACCTTTGGACCTTGAAGTTATAAGGACACTGGAGTTCTATCCGCCTGATATAAAAAAATTCCCCTGCTTAAAACTGGCTCTTAATGCCGGAAAAATAGGCCATACCATGACCTCTGCCCTTAATGCTGCAAATGAATCGGCCGTAGAAGCATTTTTGAAAAAGAAAATAAAGTTTTCAGATATTCCCATAGTAATTGAAAAAGTTTTAAATAAGCATAAAATGATAAAAAATCCCGGGCTCGACGAGATTCTTGAAACCGACCGATGGGCACGGAGAGAAGCCGGAGTAAGGGGAGGAGTTCAATGTTAGGCGCTTTGGCGGTAATATTTACGTTTGGGATAATAATTTTTCTGCATGAATTAGGGCATTTTGTTTCCGCAAAAATGGTCGGGATGAAAGTGGAAAAATTTGCATTTGGTTTTGGCCCTGAAATTGTTGGGAAGACTGTGGGTGAAACCAGATACGCAATATGCTGGGTGCCTTTAGGCGGGATGGTAAAACTTGCCGGAGGAATGGATAATGAGTCAAAAGGCGATCCCGGGGAATTTTTTGCAAAACCCTGGTACAAAAGGGTGTTGGTTGTTGCTTCAGGGCCTTTAATGAATTATGTTCTGGCACTCGTATTCTTTTTTATTGCCATTTACTTTTGGGGACTAGGAGTTCCTACAGAAAAGCCGGTCATTGGCGAAGTAAGAGCAGGATATCCTGCTGCTAAAGCCGGCATTAAATCCGGGGATATGATAATCTCTATAAACGGACAGAAAATAAAACTTTGGCAGGACGCCGCGGAGATTATACATAAACAGGCGCAAAAGAAACTTGTTATAAAAATCCGCAGGCATAATGAAGTTTCGAGTTTTGAAATTACGCCGCAAATGGATAAGGATTTTAAAGTCGGGGTTATTGGAATTATGCCCGATGTTCAGATAGAAAAGGTCGGCATGGCAAAATCATTCCTGATATCAGCCGCTCATACAATTGAAATAAATATCGTATTTTTTGTTTATATGTGGGACAGGATAACAAAGATGGAAAAGCCCGAGGTTTCGGGCCCTATCGGTATTGCGCAAGTTATAGCCCAGACAGCAAAAGTGGGATTTTCAAACCTGTTGATATTAATAGGAAGAATTTCCGTAATGGTAGGATTGATGAATCTTCTGCCTATTCCGATTTTTGACGGCGGGCATATAATGTTTTTTACCATCGAGGGTTTGATAACCAAAAAACGCGCGAGTAATAAAGTTATTGAGACTACCAATTATATCGGATTGACAATTATCGTTTTATTGATGGTATTTGCATTTTACAGTGACTTCGAAAGAATCGGCTTGTTTACATTCACAAAAAAATTCTTCGGGTATTGATTATTAGCAAACGGAAAAATGTTTAAACATAAAAATACCAAAAAAGTAAAAATAGGCTGTGTTACGATCGGCGGCGGTCTGCCGGTTGCTGTGCAATCAATGGCTAATACTGATACCCGCGATGTCCGTTCTACTGTGAATCAGATAAAAAGATTGGAAAAAGCAGGGTGTGAAATAGCGCGCGTTGCTGTGCCTGATCTTGAATCAGCAAGGGCTATCAAAAAAATCAAGAAAAATATTAATATTCCCCTGGTTGCGGATATCCATTTCGATTATAAACTTGCTCTTGAGGCTGTCAATCAGGGTGCAGATAAAATACGTATAAACCCGGGCAATATCGGTTCAAATGGAAAAACGAAACAGGTTGTTTCTGCAGCCAAAAATGCAGGTATTCCCGTCAGGATAGGAATAAATTCAGGTTCAGTAAAGAGGATTACCGGTGTTCTAACTGATGATATGGTAACAACTGCGCTTGATTATGTAAAAATGTTTGAAGATTGGGATTTTAGGGATATTGTGCTCTCCTTAAAATCAAGCGATGTTCTCACTACAATTGCATCTTATAAGGCGCTTGCCGAAAAAACAAATTATCCTTTGCATTTAGGCCTGACTGAATCAGGCCCTCCGGGGGTTGGTACCGTTAAATCGTCATTGGGGATAGGTATTTTGCTTTACGAAAATATCGGCGACACAATCCGGGTTTCGCTTACGGGGGATCCTGTTGAAGAAGTCAAAGTGGCTTTCCAGATCTTGCAGACTTTAAACCTGCGCAATTACGGTATTGACCTTATATCCTGCCCAACCTGCGCCCGCTGTAAAATAAATCTTATTAAAGTTGTTAGAAGTTTTGAAAAAGAGTTTTCGAAATTATCCCCGCCCTGCAAAAATGGACGGGCTCCGCTGAAAGTTGCTATTATGGGTTGTGAAGTCAACGGGCCCGGCGAAGCAAAACACGCTGATATAGGTATTGCCGGCGGGAAAAATACCGGACTGCTTTTTAAAAATGGAAAAGCCATAAAAAAAGTCAAACCAGAAAATTGGGTAAGTACACTAATTAAAGAACTACAAAATTTAGTATGAGGACTAATAAATGAAACTATCAAAACTCTTTTTACCGACATTGAGGGAAGTTCCATCTGAAGCAGATACGATTTCAAGCAAATTAATGCTGCGATCAGGAATGATTCGCAAGCTTTCCAGCGGTATCTACGAATGGCTGCCTATCGGTTTGAGAACTTTAAAAAAAGTTGAACAGATTGTCCGCGAGGAGATGAATGCAATCGGCGGACAAGAAGTTTGGCTGCCTTTGCTTATGCCGAAAGAATTGTGGGAAGAAACCGGCAGGTGGAACATTTATGGCAAGGAGCTTTTTCGTTTGAAAGACAGAAAGGATTCGGAGTTTTGTTTAGGGCCTACGCACGAAGAAGTAATTACGGATATTGTACGCAAGGAAATTCGTTCCTATAAACAACTCCCCGCGATGTTTTACCAGTTTGGCGTGAAATTCAGGGATGAAATCCGCCCGCGTTTCGGAGTTATGCGCGCCAGGGAATTTTATATGAAGGATGCGTATTCCTTCCATGCGGACGAAACGGATGCTGAAAAATATTATCAGGAAGCTTTTGAAGCCTATAATAAAATCTGCAGGAGATGCGGGTTTAAATTCCGTGCAGTTGAAGCAACATCAGGAGCCATAGGGGGGAGTTTCTCCCACGAATTTATGGTTCTTGCGGAAACCGGTGAAGAAGAGATTGCCTGGTGCGAGTGCGGATATGCCGCAAACCTTGAAAAAGCGGAATGCGCAAAATCGGACGATGCAGCCCAGTCATCAGTCCCATTCTCTCTAGAAGAAGTCCACACGCCCAATATGAAGACTATTGATGATGTTGCCAGCTTTTTTAAAACCTCTCCACAAAACTTTATTAAGAGTATAATCTATCTGGCAGATAAAAAACCGGTAATGGTTTTAATACGCGGTGATTATGAAATAAACGAAAATAAAGTAAAGGAACACATTGGCTGTTCTGAATTATTTTTAGCCGACCCGGCAACAGTAGAAAAAGTCACCGGCGCCCAGGTAGGTTTTTCTGGTCCGGTTAACCTTCCAATTTCAAACTCCGCCGCGGAGAAATTTCAAATTGTGGCAGACTATTCGGTAGAATGCATGGTTAATTCCGTTGTGGGGGCAAATAAAAAGGATTTTCATTTCAAAAATGTCAATTTAAAGAGGGACTTTCAGCCTGAACGTTTCTACGATTTAAGAAAAGCAGCCAAAGGCGACAGCTGTCCCCGCTGCAAGAAATTAAAAATCGATTTTTCCCGCGGGATTGAAGTAGGACATACCTTTAAACTTGGCACGAAATACTCAAAATCAATGAAGGCAAATTTCCTGGATGCCCAGGGCAAAGAGCAATTGTTTATTATGGGTTGTTATGGTATAGGTGTTTCAAGAATAGTAGCCGCCTGCATTGAACAGATGAACGATGAAAACGGCATTATTTGGCCTGCAAATATAGCCCCGTTTCAGGTTATCCTGGTACCCATTGATTATAAGGAAGCAGCAACTAAGGAAGCAACCGATAAAATATATAAACAACTTGCAGATGAAGGCTATGAGGTGCTTTTGGATGACAGAGATGAGCGCGCCGGGGTCAAATTTAAAGATGCCGATCTTATAGGAATTCCTGTAAGGATAACTATAGGTGCCCGCAACCTGCCCGATAAAATCGAGTTTAAATTGCGTACCGGAAAAACTTCCGAGCTTATACCACTCAATGAAATTATGGCTAAAATCAAATCTTCAAGCTTCTATTGATATTCTTTTAAATATATAGTATCATTATTTATCTGAATGTCACTGAATATTAAAAAGTGGCTGATATGCATGCCACTTTTTTTATGCTTTATTCGCTTATATGAACCCAATTAATCCACATTAGGAGCAATCATGTCAGAATCAAAAGGTGAACTGTTGCCGGTACTGGAACAGATAGAAAAAGAAAAAGGCATTAAAAAAGAAGAAATTCTCAAAGTAATAGAAGGGGCGCTTGTTTCCGCTTATAAAAAACATGTAGGCAGGGATGTCAACGTCGAAGCAAGCGTTGACCAGGAAACTGCCCTCGTTAAGGCTAATGTTGTAAAAAAAGTTGTAGCTGCGACAACGAACCCAAATCAGGAAATTTCTCTCTCGGACGCAAAAAAAATTAATCCTGATATAAAGCTGGATGAGGAAGTCAGGATCCCTCTTGACACGCAGGAATTTTCAAGAATTGCCGCCCAGACAGCCAAACAGGTTATTATCCAAAAAATACGCGAATCGGAACGCGCCAGCCTGTATGATGAATTCAAGGCCAAGGAAGGAAGCATAATAAGCGGAGTAGTTTATAAAATCGTAGACAATAACATAATTATTGAAATCGGAAAATCCGAAGGCATACTTCCCGTGAGGGAACAGGTCCAGACCGAAAGATTCAGAGTCGGCGAGCACATGAAGATTATGATTGTAGCCGTGGAAAAGAGCCCGCGCGGGCCCAGAATTCTTCTTTCGAGAAACCGCCCAGAACTTGTAAAAAGGCTTTTTGAAAATGAAGTCCCTGAAATATATGAAAAAGTAGTTGAGATAGTCGCAGTAGCCCGGGAACCGGGGTTGCGGTCAAAAATAGTAGTAAAATCAAACAACCTGAAAGTTGACCCTGTCGGCGCATGTGTGGGAATAAAAGGTTCAAGAGTGAAACCGATTATTGACGAACTAAGGGGTGAAAGAATTGACCTCGTGCTTTATTCCAACGACTCTCAGGCTTTTATTGCATCGGCTTTTTCTCCGGCCAAAGTGCTGTTTGTCAATGTAACCGACAAAGAACACAAAAAAGCGGAAGTAATCGTTAAAGACGATATGCTTTCTTTGGCTATAGGCAAAAGAGGCGCAAATGTAAACCTTGTCTGTAAACTTACCGGCTGGAGAATAGATGTACGCTCTGAAAGCCAGAAAAAGGCAGCTGCCCAGGAAAAAGCGACCATTACTGTTGAGGAATTGAGCAAATTACCCGGCGTCGGCAAAAAGCTTGCTGATGTATTATTAAAGACAGGCTGGACCCAGATAGACAGAATAGCAAAAGCAAAAGTTGAAGATTTTACCGTCTTGCAGGGTGTAGGCGAAAAAACTGCTCAGAAGATAATTGATTCAGCTAAAGAGTTTCTTGAAAAAAAACAGGAAGCCCCTGTAGTTGAAAATAAAGAAGATACCAAACCAAAAGAGAAGGCAAATGACAGTAGAAAAGAAAAAAACAAAGACGAGTAAAGAAAAGCTTCCAAAAGAGCCAAAAAAGGCACCCAGCGAAAAGAAGCCTGCAAAAAAGGTTCCTGCGGTTGCGCCTGAACCTCTTAAAAAACGCGGCAGGCCAAAAAAAGCAACTCCTGTTGAACAACGCTCTCCGGAAAAGAAAGAAGAAAAAAAAGAAACTGAAAAAGTTGTCAAAAAAGAAATACCACAGGCTCCACCAAAACCGGCAGTTGTTGAGCAGCCAGTTGCGGTTGTGCCAAAACCGGTTGTTGTTCCGGTGAAACCTGTGCCCAAACCCATTCTTCCAAAAATAAAAATTAACGAACTCACTACTGTAAGAGAAATTGCCGAAAAAATAGCTAAACCGGCTTCCGAATTAATAAAGAAATTAATGTCGCTTAAAATAATGGCTACAATAAACCAGAAGCTTGACCAGGATATTGCAACTATCCTGGCAAACGAATTTGGTTATGATACGGAATTTGTTCCGTTATACTCGGAGGATTCAGTCGACGTAAAAGAGGATCCTGCAAAATTAAATCCCAGGGCTCCTATTGTTACGGTTATGGGACATGTAGACCACGGAAAGACAACATTGCTTGACACTATACGCAAAACAAAAGTGACTGAAAAAGAACATGGCGGAATTACACAGCATATCGGCGCTTACAGAGTACATAACCCGAAAGGTGATATAGTTTTCCTTGATACTCCCGGCCACGAAGCTTTCACTGCCATGAGGGCTCACGGTACAAAAATAACGGACATTGTGGTCCTTGTAGTAGCTGCAGATGACGGTATAATGCCCCAGACTATCGAAGCTATTGACCACGCGCGTTCAGCCAGCGTGCCGATAATTGTGGCTGTAAACAAAATAGACCTGGCAAAAGCAAATCCGCAGATAATTAAGCAGCAGTTGGCGCAGCATAATCTCGTCCCGGATGATTGGGGCGGCGACACCATGACTGTAGAAATATCTGCAAGGAATAATATAAATATTGACAAACTAATTGAGACCATTCTTTTTAAGGCCGAACTGATGGAGTTAAAAGCAAACCCGAACAAGCCTGCCCAGGGAATAATCATCGAATCTCAATTGAATCCTCAACGGGGACCGATCGCGACAGTGCTTGTACAGGGCGGGACGCTTTCAGTTGGGGACGCTTTTGTTTCAGGCATGACATCCGGAAAAGTAAGGGCTATGATAAATGAATTTGGAAGCAGGATTCAAAAAGTAGGCCCTAGTACGCCGGTTGAAATACTGGGTTTCAGCAGTTTGCCTCAGACCGGAGATAAATTTGTCGTTGTTAAGGACGAGCGCCTTGCTAAGGAGATAGCTGAAAAAAGACAGAACATGGTTACAAGGGGCAAGAGCGGCACTCAGAAAAAAGTTACCCTGGAAGACCTGGCTACAAAAAAAATAAAACAGCTTAACATAATTTTAAAAACTGATGTGCACGGCTCATACGAGGCCATACGCGATGCCTTGGCCAGGATAACTCATGAATCGGTAGAAATAAATATTGTTCACATGGGCGTCGGCGCTATAAATGAGTCTGATGTTAATCTGGCTATTGCTTCGGATGCGATAATTATTGGTTTTAATATCCGCCCTGACCCGAAAGCAGAAGCCTTTGCAGAAAAAGAAGGTATCGATATAAGGATTTATAGGATTATTTATGAGCTTATCAGCGACATAAAGAAAGCCCTTTCCGGCCTGCTTGAAGCCAAGATAAAAGAAGTTGTTGCCGGCCATGCTGAAGTTAGAAAAACATTTGTTGTCAGCAAAGTGGGCACGGTAGCCGGATGTATGGTAACCGACGGAAAAGCCCAGAGAATTGCAAGAATAAGGGTTTTAAGGGATAACGTGATTATTTGGGACGGCAACATGAATTCCTTGAAAAGGTTCAAGGATGACGTCAAGGAAGTTGAAAAAGGTTACGAGTGCGGTGTTTTTCTTGAAAATTACAACAATATAAAAGTGGGCGACATTTTTGAATTTTATGTTCAGGAAAAAGTAAAACAGGAATTAAGCCAGGAATGAACCAGCAATATAAACGCGCAGACAGATTAGGAAAATTAATACAGAGAGAAATTTCAAGAATAGTAACGGAAGAAATCAGGGACCCCCGTTTGGGGTTTGTAACTATAGCAGGCGTAGAACTTACTGATGATTTGTCCTTTGCCAAAGTGTTTTACTCGGTGCTTGGCGACAAAAAAGAGAAAGAACTTTCAACCAGGATACTTACCAATGCGACAAAATATGTCCGCAGGCGCGTAGGAGAGGAAGTGATAATGCGCAAGGTGCCTGAAATAAGGTTTGGTTTTGACGAGACCGTAGAAAAAGCGTCCAAAGTATACGAAATCTTAAACGTAATTGAAAGAGAAACGCAAACCGAAGAAAAATGCAAGAAGAAAAAAAAGTAATTGCAGATAAGATAATCAAGATATTTGAAAACAACCGGACATTTTTAATTTCAGGGCATATACACCCTGACGGCGATACGGTCGGCTCGGAGCTGGCTTTAGCTTCCTGGCTCAGGAAAAAAGGCAAAAAGGTTGACATTATCAGCACCGACCCGATTCCCAAAGAATTTAATTTTCTTTCGGGAATAAAGAGGATTCTCAGCAAAATAACCAAAAACAGAAGTTATGACGTAGGGGTATTGCTGGAATGCCCGGATGTTACCAGAGTCGGCAGCTTTGTGAATGATGTGAATTTTGGTAAAATGGTCAATATAGATCATCACCCGGAACCTGTTAAAAAGACGCTGAAAAGCGATTGTTCTCTGATAGACCCGAAAGTTTCTTCCTGCTGCGAACTTATTTACTTTATTATGAAATGCGCTTCCTACGTTCCTTCAAAAAAAGAAGCAGTTTGCTTATATACCGGAATTATCACAGACACTGGCCGTTTCCAGCAGGCAAACACAACTCCGGAAGCTCTTGAAACAGCCGCTGATTTATTTAGGCTAGGGGTAGACCCGGTTCAGGTTTACCGGAATGTTTATGCCGCTAAAACCGGCGCTAACCTGAAACTTTTGGGAAGCGCTTTGGGCACTTTGGAAATTGACGGGAATGTTTCTTATATGAAAATTACCTGTACAATGTATAAAAAAACGAATTCTTCGCCCATGGATTCCGAAGAAATAATTAATTACGCTGGCAAGGTTGCCGGGACAAAAGTATTCGGGCTTTTCCGCGAAGTATTAGGTAAAAAAAAATCGGTTAAGATAAGCCTTAGGTCTTTCGATAAAGCTGATGTGAATGCTGTTGCAAGAAAATATGGCGGCGGCGGGCATTTTCATGCTTCAGGTTTTGAAGTTAAAGGCGCGATACAAGAAGTTATAAAGAAAGTTCTGCCTTCGCTTAAAGCAGCTGCAAGATGATATGAAGAAATCAGTAATAACGATCGGTTTCTTTGACGGTGTCCACCTGGGACATAGGAAACTGATTGCAACTGCGATTGACGAAGCGAGAAGAAGTGGTTTTAAGGCAGTTTTGCTTACTTTTGACAGGCACACAAAAAAAAATATGTTGTTAACGCCTATAAATGAGAAACTTAAACTCTTAAAACTCTTTAAACTTGACGAAATAGATGTAGTTGAATTTACGCAGAAATTCGCAGACATGTCAGCTGAAAGTTTTGTTGAAAAGTATTTGGTAAAAAAACATAATATGGGCAAATTAATAACGGGCTACGATTTTAAGTTCGGGAAAGACAGGCAAGGCGATAAGCCGCTGCTCGGGAAGCTTGCAAAAAAATATGGCTATAACCTTATCTCTGTAGGGCCGGTTGCCGTAACTGACAGAAAAACAGGAAAAAAAATCATCGTATCGTCTTCGTATATCAGGGAATGTATTTCCCGGGGCAATATTAAATTTGCCAATGAGTTGCTTTGCGGCCATTATTCGACAGATGGCAAAATAGTTAAAGGCGGCGGAATAGGTGCAAAACTGGGGTTTCCTACTGCGAATATTGAAACACAGAACAATAAACTGCTTCCAATGGGTGTTTTTGCGGGTTATGTTTTAATTGATGGAAAACCGCATGCTGCTGCAGCGAATATAGGTTATAACCCGACAGTAACAGATAAACATGAAATCAGGTTTGAAGTTCACGTAATTAATTTTAAAGCTTCATTTAAGCCCGGTGATATTTTAAGGTTTTATTTTACGGATAAACTTCGGGACGAGAAAAAATTTAAGGATTTGGAAGAGTTAAAAAAACAAATTAAAAAGGATATCAAAAAACTTTTAAAGGAGGAAGAAAAGTGTTAAAAAAAGAAACTAAAAAAAACGTAATGGAGAAGTACAAAACGCATAAAACGGATACAGGTTCGTCAGCCGTGCAGATTGCAGTGCTTTCAGAAAGGATCACGGAACTGAATGAACATTTTAAAAAGAGCCCGAAAGATTACACGTCCCGCAGAGGGTTCCTGAAATTAATCGGGCAGAGAAGAAGATTAATGAATTATTTAAAAAAATCAAACCCGGCACAGTATAAAGAACTTACCGGAAAACTAGGAATTGGATAAAAGCTAATGAAAAAAGAAATTGAAATCGGCGGTAAAAAAGTAACTTTAGAAACTGGTACTGTTGCAAAACAGTCTGACGGTGCGGTAATAGCAAAGATGGGAGAAACCACTGTGCTTGTAACGGCGGTAATGAGCGAAAGAGAATTACCGTTTGACAGGCAGGGTGATTTTGTCCCTTTAACGGTAGATTACCGTGAAAGAACCTACGCCGGAGGCAAAATCCCCGGAGGTTTTTTCAAAAGAGAAGGGCGCCCGCGCGAAAAAGAAACATTGGCCTGCCGTTTAATAGACAGGTCTATCCGTTCTATTTTTCCTTTGGGATTCCAGAATGAACTGCAGGTAACGGTCATAGTCCTGTCCAGCGACACCATGAATGATACCGATGTAATATCGGTTATAGGCGCTTCAACTGCCCTTATGATCTCAGATATTCCGTTTGACGGACCTATTGCCTGTGTAAAAGTCGGCATGATCGACGGGCAGTACATTTTCAACCCGACTTACGAAGAACAGACTAAGAGTTCTCTCGATCTGGTAATTTCGGGAACAGGCGAAAAAGTCCTGATGCTTGAGATGGGAGCCAAGGAAGTTTCTGAAAAAGTTATTATCGATGCCCTGGAAGCGGCAAAACCTGTACTTAAGCAGCTTTGCGACTTGCAGAAAGACCTTCAAAAGTCAGAGGGCAAGCCAAAGAAAACCCTTAAGCCCGCACAGCCAAACCAGGAACTTTGCAGCGACGTAAAAAATATAGTCAAAGACAAAATAAAAGATTTTGTAAAATTCGAAGAAATATACAAACAGGCGCTTGAAGGTTTAAAGAAAAAATTCGGCAGTGAGCCAGAAATGGCGGCCCAGATAAAAGTCGTGTTCGAACGGATTTACAGGGACGAAATCAGAACCTTCATAATGGCCACGAAAAAACGCCCGGACGGAAGGAGTACTGAACAAATCAGGGACATCTCCTGTCTGGTAAGCTTTCTTCCAAGACTTCATGGTTCGGCTCTATTTACCAGGGGCCAGACCCAAGCACTTGCTACAGTAACTTTGGGAACGCCTTCAGATATGCAGATAATGGAAGAACTTGAAGGAGAATTTAAAGAAAGATTTTTACTCCACTACAATTTCCCGGGTTTTGCTACTGGGGAAACTAAAATGGACCGCGGCCCATCGCGCAGAGATATTGGCCATGGAGCTCTTGCAAAACGCGCGCTTTACCCCATTCTCCCAAACGATACAGATTTTCCTTACACAATCAGAGTTGTTTCGGATATTCTTGAATCAAACGGTTCTTCTTCAATGGCCTCGGTTTGCAGCGGCTCCCTTGCGCTTTTTGATGCAGGAGTGCCTATGAAATCAGCAGTCGCAGGCGTATCTATAGGTTTAATAACCGAAGGCGATAAGTACCTGCTTTTAACTGATATTCAGGGCCTCGAAGACCATATCGGCGACATGGATTTCAAAGTTGCCGGTACAAAAAACGGCATAACCGCTATTCAGCTGGATCTCAAATTAGCAGGAGTTGAAACCAGTATTCTTGCTGAAGCTCTTGAACGCTCAGCCGGAGCCAGGACAAAAATTCTTGAGATTATGAACAAAGAGCTGGATGCTCCAAGGTCAAACCTATCCGCTTATGCGCCTCGCATGCTGATATTGCAGATTCCTCAGTCAAAAATCGGCGGCCTTATCGGCCCCGGCGGGAAAAATATCAGGCAGATACTTGAAGAAACAGGGACCCAGATTGATATAGAAGACGACGGCAGAGTGTTTATTTCCAGCACCGATGAAAAAGGAATCGACCTTGCCCGCCAGAGAGTTGAAGCTTTGACGGCGGAAGTGGAAATCGGGAAAATCTATAAAGGCAAAGTAGTAAAAATAATGGATTTCGGCGCTTTTGTGGAAGTAATTCCAGGAAAAGAAGGCCTGGTTCACATCTCCCAGCTTGACGAACATCGTGTAAATAAGGTCACTGATATTTGCAAAGAAGGGGATGAAATGATAATCAAAGCCCTTGAGATAGATAACCAGGGCAGGCTTGTATTATCAAGAAAGGCGGCATTGAAAAAATGAAAAACACTGATCCTAAAAAAGAAATGATTGAAACTCTTTATCAGCTGGCCTTGCAGGAAAGGTTGGAAGAAATTGAATTCAAGGACAAGGATTTCTATGTTAGGATTAAAAGGCCGGGAAAAAAGATAAAAACCGTAGTCCAGCAGGTTGAAACGGTCCAAATATCCGAAACACCGCAGGCGCCTGCAGTACCAGCATCGTCGGCTGAGCCAGTTTATGACCAGACTATAAAATCGCCTTTAAATGGGGTTTTTTACCGCGCTCCTTCGCCGACATCTCCTACTTATGTTAAAGAAGGCGATGTGGTTGATCCCGGCGCTACTCTTTGCATCATAGAGGCTATGAAGGTTATGAATGAAATCAAATCAGAAAAGAGATGCAAAATAGTCAAAATATTAGTTGAAAACGGCAAATCCGTAAATTCAGGCCAGGATCTTTTTGTATTGGGGTAAACTATGGAAGAAACTATCGGTATACAAGCTGGAAAAATATGGCATTACCTTGCCAGCCATGAAAAAGTTGACGTGCTCAAATTGAAGTTCGACCTGAAACTTAATAATTCAATGCTTTTCATGGCTGTCGGCTGGCTTGCGCGCGAGAACAAAATAAGAATATCCCAGGAAAACGAAATATATTTCATCTCTCTGGCAAAATGAACAAACGCTACCGCAGCAAAATTCAAAACAGCATCTTCCAGGTAAAAGCAAAAACCAAGAATAATAAATCCAGTGTTTTAAAAGCAATAAACCTGCTCGTGCTGGGTGTTGCCATGCTTTATTGCGTGGTAATGCCTGAACAATCAGGTATTACCGGCAAGTGGTTTGCCAAGCAGCTTGGTTTTCTCTTCGGAAAAGCAGCCATAGTGTTGGCCGTATTTCTAATTGTTTTTTTCATTGAGCTTTTTAAGTTTAAAAAAATCAAAGCCCTGCGTCTTGTTGTGGGTTTTGCCATTTTTCTTGCCTCCTGTGCTTTATTGTCCATGATCGGTTTTTTTCAAAACACTAATTATGGCGGGAGGACAGGAGTAATAATTCGAGATTTTTTTATGAGATTGTTCGGGCCGGCCGGTGCTACAGTTGTTCTTTCGATTGTATTCATTTACACTTTATCTGTATTTTTCAATATTTCATTACTGGAAGTTTTTAGGTATATATTCAAAAGCATAGGCGCCGATCTAAAGGAATGGCAGTCAACCAAGGAAAAAGTTAAAAAAACGAAATCCGAAAGAGTGGTTGTTTCGCCGAAAAGATTAGTTCAGCCTGAAGCGACGTCTCAAATACCCCGCGTTGCGCCCAGAATAATAGAACAACCAAAATCAACTTTAGCGCCTCAAGAAACAACAAGAAGGGAAAAAAATGAAAAGCCAAAAGTTGAAAAAGCCGCATTGGATAAATCTCCTGCCGCGGCGGCAGTCGATCAAAAACAAATTGAGGCTTACAAACTTCCTCCATTAGACTTACTTGCAACTACGCCTCAGATCGACCAGGAATATAAACATGAAGTACTGATCCAGAAAGCCGCCATACTGGAGCAGACCCTTGCAAGTTTTGGCGTTTTGGCAAAAGTAAATGATATAGTCCCCGGCCCGACAGTAACACGTTTTGACCTGACACCGGATACGGGTGTAAAAATCCAGCAAATAACAATTTTAAATAATGATTTGGCAATGGCAATGAGAGTGCCAAGTATAAGGATGGTTGTTCCCGTGCCGGGAAAAGGCGCAGTAGGAGTAGAGATTCCTAATCCTAAAGGAAGGATAATCGGCATAAGGGAAATATTTGATTCCAATGAATTTCAGTCCGCAGGTTCAAAATTAAGTATAGGTTTGGGAAAAACTTCCGACGGAAGGCCTGTTGTGGCAGATATCATACCAATGCCTCATTTATTGATTGCAGGCGCTACAGGTTCGGGTAAAAGCATTTGCATACATTCAATCCTCACTTCTATTCTGTATAAAGCGCGTCCGGATGAAGTAAAATTCATGTTAATAGACCCGAAACGCCTTGAACTGTCGGCTTATAACGGATTACCGCATATATATGACCCTACAGTGTCTCCAGATAAAGCGCAGGTAATAACAAACCCGAAACACGCGGCTAAAGCTTTAAGTTCCCTAGTCAGGATTATGGAACAAAGGTACGAAAAATTCGCCAAGGCTAATGTAAGAAACATAGACGGTTATAATGAATACGCCAAGAAAAATAATGAAGTAAAAGAGTTTTACATTGTTGTTATTATTGACGAACTTGCTGACCTTATGCTTATGATGGCAAAAGAAGTTGAAGATAATATCCAGCGCCTGGCGCAAATGGCACGTGCCGTGGGTATTCACGTATTGCTTGCCACGCAGCGCCCTTCCGTTGATGTTATTACCGGTGTTATAAAAGCAAATTTGTCTTCCAGGATTGCATTCCAGGTTCTTTCAAAAGTTGATTCAAGAGTTATTTTAGACAGCATGGGAGCGGAAGAGTTGTTGGGCAGGGGGGATATGCTTTTTCTTCCCACCGGCGCCCCGAAACCGGAGCGTATCCAGGGTTCCTATGTTTCTGAAAATGAAGTTGAGTCCATAGTTACATTTATCAAGAAACAGGGCCTGCGGCCTTCCTATGATGAAATTATTAAAAAAGAAACTGAAGGAGCCGGCGCGAAAGATGAAAAACTTGAAGATTATATAAAAGAAGCTTTAAAATTGGTGCAGGAAAGAAAAAGAGTGTCGCAGGATTTATTGAAAGCGCACTTCGGATCTTCTGCCCGCGCTACAGATATCTTGAGCCGGCTCGAGATGAACGGGTTTATTTTCAAGCCCGAAGGCACAAACAAATGGCAGATTAATTTTGATAAAATAGAAGAGTATTTTACCAGCGACAAATGAAAAAGTTATTAGTTATATTATTTTTGTTTAGTGCCGCATTATCCGTGGTGAACGCTGCCTGGCAAAAACCTGTTTTGGATACTATTACCGCTAAAATGGCGGAAAATGAAGCCAATCTTAAATCAATCCAGATAGAATTTTCCCAGGAAATGGACCTCAAAATCGTAAACGAAAAAAATGTTTTTTCAGGACAGTTATTTTTTAAAAGCCCGGATAAAATATATTACCAGACTTTCACTTCCACTGCCAATGACCGGGCAAAACAGATCATTGTTTCAAACGGCGATAAGTTATGGTTTTATAACATCGAAGGCAATCAGGTTTTTGTCGACAAATGGAAAAACTGGAAGGGAATAGGCTATTTTCTTCCCGGGCTCTATAACCCCAAGGGGAAGATAACGGACCTTAAGAAACAATATGGTTTTACTCTTGATTCTGAAGATGAAAAAAATTATGTCCTGCTGCTTATGCCGAAAAAGAAACTCAAAACTGCCCTTGAACCGCAATTAGGCGGTAATTTCAGGTTTTATTTGTGGATTTCAAAAACAGATTATTTCCCTGTGAAAAGCAGGTTCGAAGCAGAAAATATTACTGCAACTACGGAAATAACTTCATATAAAATTAATCCTGAAGTGTCTAACTATAAATTTGATTTCAAAATCCCGGCAGGCGCAGAGGTTTTAAGGTTATTTAAGTGAAAAGAATAAATTTGGCTACTAGGTTTACTTTACTGCGCATTCTACTCATCCCGTTTTTTATGGTCTTTATGTTCGTTGATAACGCATGGACCCGCGCTTTCGCACTGGTAATTTTCATTATTGCCGGGCTTACCGATGCGTTTGACGGCATGTTAGCAAGAAAGTTCAAGCTTGTAACGAAATTCGGTATTTTTCTTGACCCGCTGGCTGACAAACTTATTATTTCTGCTGCGCTTATTTCCTTTGTCAGTCTGAAGGAATTGCACATTCCTGCCTGGATGGTGGTGTTTATTATTTCTCGGGATTTTATTATTACCGGTTTAAGGTTGCTGGCTCTTTCGCATGACAGGGTTATAGCCGCAGATAAAACAGGGAAATTTAAAACAACATCCCAGATTATAGGTATCATTGTTATTCTTTTAATTTTAATATTGAATTCTTTCAAGAAACATGTATTAATGACCTATCCTTTTATGGCTGAAATTCTTTCACATGCGCCGTTTTGGATTATGGCTTACGTAACTGCCCTGACAATTTATTCAGGAATATCCTATCTTTACAAAAACCGCGACATCCTTGTTTTAGACATGCAGAAATGAGAAAAAAAATATTAATTGCGCTTTCTTCTGGGCTCGGTACAGGCTATAGCCCCGTAGCTCCGGGAACTTTTGGAACGCTTCTTGCGTCTATATTGTACCTGCTGGTTATGCCTCGAAATATTTACGCCTATTGCACGGTTGTGGTAATACTGGGTTTTGCAGCAGTTTTTATTTCAGCCGAAGCGGATAAGATTTATGAATCTGAGGACAATCCCAGGATAGTTATTGATGAGATAGCCGGGCTTTGGGTAACAATGGCGTTTATTCCAAAAACTGTTGAGTTTCTTGTTATAGGTTTTGTTCTTTTCAGGTTTTTTGATGTTGTTAAGCCTCTCTATATCAGGCAAATTCAGAAACTTAACGGCGGGTGGGGAATTGTAGCGGATGATGTTTTGGCGGGTATTTACAGCAATATAATTTTACAGGTGTTATTGAGAACGTGGCTGAAGTAAATTTCTTGACTTTAAGAGTTTAAAAGGGTAGAATTTAAGTAATAAAAATTTATAGCCCCGTTTTTTCCTTTAAGGGGAAACGGGATCGCTACACGGGAGAGTGTGTTATGGCTAAGGACGAAAAATTAAAAGCACTTGAATCTGCAATCACGCAGATTGAGAAAGATTTCGGCAAAGAAGCAATAATGAAATTGGGCGAGAAGTCGCCAAGAATGATGGTAGAAGTGATTCCAACCGGCGCTCTTCCTTTAGACGTGGCAATAGGTGTAGGCGGAGTTCCCAGAGGCCGTGTAGTTGAAATATTCGGGCCGGAATCGGGTGGAAAATCAACGCTGGCAATGATTATAGCCGCCCAGGCGCAGAAGCTTGGCGGTATATCGGCTTATATTGACGCTGAACACGCTTTTGACCCTACTTATGCTAAAAATCTCGGGCTTGATGTAGAGAACCTTTACATTTCCCAGCCGGATTCCGGAGAACAGGCGCTTGAAATTACGGAACGTTTAGTCCGTTCAGGCGCAGTTGATGTTATAGTTATAGATTCTGTTGCGGCTTTAGTGCCAAAAGCTGAAATCGAAGGGGAAATGGGCCAGGCGTCCATCGGGCTTCAGGCGCGCTTGATGTCCCATGCATTGCGGAAACTTACTTCCTGTATATCAAAATCAAAAGCAGTCGTGATTTTTATTAACCAGATCAGGCATAAAATCGGCATAATGTTCGGCAACCCGGAAACAACTCCGGGAGGCCTGGCATTGAAGTTTTACTCCTCTATTCGCCTGGACATCCGCTCAATAGAAAAGATCAAAAGGGGCGATGAAATAATAGGAAATAGAGTCCGCGTAAAAGTTGTTAAAAATAAAGTTGCGCCGCCGTTTCGGCAGGCGGAGTTTGAAATAATCTTCGGCCTTGGAATTCCGCGCGAAGGGTTCCTTATCGATATGGGCCTTGATAACCAGGTTCTGGAAAAAACAGGTTCCTGGATTATATTTAAAGGCGAAAAAATTGCACAGGGTTATGACCAGGCAAAAATTTATCTTAAAGAAAACCCCGCAATCTGCGATGAGTTGGAAGCCGCGATAAAAGCAGTGGTGTTTCCTTCAAGTATCGCAAAAGAAGAAGCTAAGGAAGAAAAATCCAAAGAAGAAAAACAGGGGAAAGAAAACCCCAAGAAACATAAATGAGCAGCCTGCTCATAAAATCTATCACGGTCGGCCCGATACAGACCAATTGTTATTTGTTGATAGATGAAAAATCAAAGCAGTGCCTTGTAATAGACCCCGGCGATGAGCCGGAAAGAATAATCCAAGAGATTCAAGCCAGTAAGCTCATCCCGGTTGGAATAGTAAATACCCACGGCCATTACGACCATATCGGCGCCAATTCTCAAATAAAGCAACTCTATAAAGTACCTATCTATATTCATAAACTTGATGCAGATTGCCTTACCAACCCGTCAAAAAATCTATCTGGATTGTTGGGATTGCCGGAAAAATCGCCTTCGGCTGATGTTATCCTTGAAGAAGGCAGTGTTATTGATTTTGAAGGCAGCCAGTTAAAAGTAATTCATACTCCGGGCCATACAAAAGGCGGTATCTGCATAATCGGGGACGGTTTTGTGTTCACGGGAGATACCCTTTTTTGCGAATTTGTCGGCAGGTGGGACCTGCCCGGTGGGGATGAACAAGTTTTGAGAAATTCTCTGGAAAAACTGAAAGTGCTTCCAGAGAATTATAAAATTTACCCGGGGCATGATAACCAATGCACTATCGGCGGCGAACTAAAGCATAACCCTTATTTAAAATGACAAACCAGGAACTTTTAGAATCCTTTCTGCAATACCTTTCTGTTGAAAAAAACCTCGCTAAAAATACCGTTCTTGCCTATGGCAGTGATTTGAAAATATTCCTCCAGCACCTGGCGACAATTAAAAAACACGTATTTGAAGTTCATCAGGATGATATTGTCAGCTACATAATGGAAAGGAAATTTGAAAAGGATGCGCCCTTAAGGGAAAAATCGATTTTCCGTTTGATAGAATCACTGCGGCATTTTTATAAATTTCTTATTATCGACGAACATATCAACATAGACCCTACCATAAACGTAAGGCTGCCAAAAATTCCTTCACGGCTACCTCAGGTGTTGAGTATCGATGAAATGAAACAATTGCTTAATACTATGCCTGATAAAAACGAACGGGACCTGAGGTATAAAGCGATGTTTGAACTGCTTTATGCATCCGGGCTAAGGGTTTCGGAGCTGGTAGGTCTGCAGATGGGGGATATTGATTTGAAGGTTGGGTATGTGCGGGTTACGGGCAAGGGGGGCAAAGAGCGGATTGTTCCCGTGAGTAAAAGAGCGATTTACTCTATTGAAAAATATCTTGAGTTCAGGCAAAAGAAATATCCTGCGGCAAAAGCGATGTTTGTGAGTAAGTTGGGCAAGAGTTTGAGCAGGATTGAGTTTTGGGAGCAGATTAAGAAGTACGCGCTAAACGCAGGGATTACGCGTAAAATTTCACCGCACAGTATCAGGCACGCTTTTGCAACGCATTTGCTTACAGGAGGGGCTGATTTGCGTTCCTTACAGGAAATGTTGGGGCATTCAAGCATTTCTACTACGCAGATTTATACCCATGTTGACCGTGAACATTTAAAGGAACTCCATAAAAAGTACCACCCAAGGGGATAGAAGTTATTTATGATTTTAAAAAGCCGAACAGCAAAAATACTATTTGTAATCTTATTAAATCAAATCATCAGGAGTTAACAATGCCAACGCAAAAAAAAGATTTGGAACTTGTGGAGAAGCTGGTTAATGGTCACCGGATGATTGTTGAACAGCTCAAAAAAGTAATAATCGGGCAGGAGCAGGTAATTGACGAACTGCTCATCGCGCTTTTTGCGCGCGGGCACTGCATGATCGTCGGCGTGCCGGGCCTGGCAAAAACACTGTTAATATCAACATTGTCGGAAATTCTTGACCTGCAATTTAAAAGAATCCAGTTCACCCCTGATTTGATGCCCTCGGACATCACTGGCACAGAAGTAATCGAACAGGATGACTCTGGAAAAAGAAACTACAGGTTTATCAAAGGCCCGATTTTTGCAAATATCATTCTTGCCGATGAAATAAACCGCACACCGCCCAAAACCCAGAGCGCGCTTTTACAGGCCATGCAGGAATACAAAGTAACCTCAGCCGGGCAGACTTATTCGGTGCCTCTGCCTTTTTACGTTCTTGCCACGCAAAACCCGATAGAACAGGAGGGGACTTATCCTCTTCCTGAAGCGCAGTTAGACAGATTCTTCTTCCAAATAAATATAGATTACCCGCAGGAAAACGACGAAAAACAGATACTCGTCCAGACAACAGGTTTAATAAAACCTCAATTAAAAAAAGTGCTTGACGCAGACGAAATCCTTGCCTTGCAGGACATTGTCCGCAAAGTTCCCGTAAGCGATAACGTAATTGATTACACAACAAAATTTGTCCGCTCAACAAGGCCTAAAGACGAAGCATCACCTGATTTTATAAAAAAATGGGTAAACTGGGGCGCAGGGCCGCGCGCAGGCCAGACATTGATTCTCGGCGCAAAAGCCAGGGCAATTCTTGACGGAAGATACGCAGTGTCCATTGAAGACGTCCAGGCGCTGGTTTATCCTGCGCTAAGGCACAGAATTATCCTGAACTTCCAGGCCGAAGCCGAAGGCGTAACTGTAAACGAAGTCATTAAAAAATTGCTTGAATTGAAATAGATGGCAACAAAACTAAAATACTTAGATCCGGCAACTTTATTAAAACTGGGAAAACTGCCGTTAAGGGCGAAATATGTTGTTGAAGGCGTAATTTCCGGCATGCATAAAAGCCCTTCAAAGGGCTATTCCCTTGAGTTCGCCCAGCACAGGGAATACAGCCAGGGCGATGAACTGCGCCACATAGACTGGAAAGTTTTCGGAAGAACTGATAGGTTTTTTGTAAAGCAATACGAAGAAGAAACCAACCTCCGCGCCTATATCCTGCTGGACACTTCTAACTCCATGGCATTCAAATCTGAAAATAATATTGACAAATTTACCTATGGCATCAATTTAGCCGCGTGTCTTTCCTATCTGCTCCTGCGGCAGGAAGATTCTGTCGGTTTAACTGTCTTTGACGAAAAAATCGGTAAATTCATAACACCCAGGGCGCAATTTGACCAGTTTTCAAATATAGTTAAGACGCTTGAAAATATCTCTCCAAGCTCAACAACAGGGATTTCGAAAGTTTTAAATGAATTCTCCAGCCACCTGAAGCGCAGGGGTTTGATAATGCTTATTTCGGATTTATTTGATTCTCCGCAAGAGGTTATCCGCTCACTCAAGCAGCTGAGGTTTAAACATCACGACGTGGTTGTATTCCAGTTATTAGACCCCCAGGAGTCAAATTTTGATTATTCCGGGCCCGTAATTTTTGAAGGTTTGGAGACTCCCGATTCAGTCCAGACTGAAACCGACGATATCCATACCCAGTATAAAAACCTTTTTGACCGGTTTATTGATGAATACAAAACCGGTTTTCGCAGTTCGGGAATTGACTATTACCCAATAATGACGAATACGCCTATTGAATTGGCTCTATGGTCATTCCTCGCAGGCCGTAAAAAATGAACTTATCTTTTCTCAGCACGGGTTTTTTATATTTACTGCCTTTATCTCTGCTCCCAATAGTTATCCATCTGTTTTTCCGCAGAAAACCCAAACATATAAAATTCAGCTACCTCAAGTTCATAAAACTCGCTGCCAATAATGTAACCCCGAGAAAAAAACTCCAGCAGTGGCTCCTTCTTTTAATCAGGTGCCTCATATTGTTGTTCCTAGGCCTTGCCTTTGCCAAACCCATAGGTTACATTGGGGGAGTAAAACAGGAAAATAAAAACAAAAATATATTCATTTTAATTGACACGTCGTATTCGATGAGCCTTAATTCATCCGGCCAATCTACTTTTAATTCTTCAAAGGACCTGGCAATCTCAATAATCGACAAGTTGATCCCGCCAAAGCAGAGAGCAATTAATAAGCAAATAGGCGTTATACTCTTTTCAAACTATGTAGAACAATACACCGGCCTAACAAATGACACTGAATACTTAAAGAAGTTCATTTTACAGGCCCAGCAAAGTTATAATCCTACGGATTTAGTTCCTGCGTTTAAATACGCTTACGAGCTTTTTTATGAACAGCCCGATACAAACCGGGCCATTATCGTTATTACAGATATGGCAAAGCACATTGTTGCCGAAGACAATGCCCTTATATCAGACGGCGTTGAAAAATATAATTCAAATATCCAGGTTATTTTTGTCGACGCCCAGAATAATACGGTTGATAACATTGCCGCAGAAAAAACAACCCTGCTTGAAGAACCGCTGAGGTTAAATGTGGATATAGAAAACTTTTCAGGTTCTCAACAGTTAATACCCGTAAATTTGTCGATCAGGGACAAAAAGGTCTGCGACAGCACTGTCAGGCTGGATCCTAAAAAAGTAACAAGCTATGAAATCAATTTCACTGAAAAACAACAGGATGAGATTTACGGCAATGTAACAATACAGGAAGACGCTTTAAATATAGATGACGCCTGCTATTTTGTTTATCCGATCAAAACCCAGAAAAGAGTTTTAGTAGTAGACGGCGACCCTAAATTTGGTTTTGGCGTCAACAGCGAATCTTATTATGTTAACACGTCATTAAGCGGAATAGAAAACGACAGGTTTTCAGTTAAAGTCTGCAATCTGCAGGAATTTGAAGATGAAAATGAAATAGACAAATACGACAGCCTTATATTATGCAATCTTGAAGAAATCTCGGAAAAAAGTGTTGGCCTCATTGCAAAGTTCTCGGACGCTTCGAGGCAAAAAACCGTCCTGCTTTTTCTTGGGGATAAAGTTAACCCTGAGAATTATCCAGGGTTACTCAATGAAAATATCGGCACGATCCAGGAATCCCAGATGTACATTGCTGACTATAAGAATGCCGTAAATCTTTTTAAAGATATCGATAATTTTGAGCTTGATAAAGTAAAAGTGACTAAATACTTCAAGTTGAACACAAGTTTCTCGAACGTTCTTCTGCAATTGGATAACGGCGATCCGCTCTTGATAGAAAAGACCATGAATAATTCCAAGTTATTCATTTTCGCATCTACTGCAGACCGAGAATGGACTAATATGCCTTCTAAACCGTTTTTTCCGTACTTTATCAGGTCTATTATTGAATCCACCTCGCTGGTTGCCGACAAAAAAGAAAGCTATATTTTTAACGCAGGCCAGCCGATAAAATTCACCCCGGAATTTAGTTTCACTTCCGCCGTCTTTATGCTGCCTGGCGGTGAGACGGCTCCGGCAAAAATAACGCCTAAAGCGCCCTTGAGGGAAATATCCCTGGACAAAACCCAGAAACCCGGAATTTACGAACTGCAATTATTTTCCAATTCAGGAAAAGTTTCAAAGTATTTTGCTGTTAACCTTCAAAACATTTCTTTAGAGAGCAGCCTGGAAAAGATTGATACAGGTAAATTAAATAAGAAGTTTCCTAAAACCAGGGTTTCTTTTTTGAAAGCGGATAAGGATGTCCAGCAAAAAATATTCACAATAATTGAAGGCAAGGAACTGAGTAAAGAATTCTTTATTTTGATTCTTGTGCTATTACTGCTGGAAGTCATTTTGGCAAACATAAGGATATGACATGAAACAGATAATAATCATTTTTTCAGTCATTTTTCTAGTGATAACAACGGGTTTCGCTTCGCAGTCAAACCGCCTTGTATTTACCCAATTGCAATACAACGGCGATTGGGACCCGTATTATTCGGAATATCCAGATATACTTAATTTCCTTACTTTAACCACCAGTATTGAAGTGCTCCCGGAAAGGCGCGTGGTGAAATTAAATGATGACCTGCTATTTTCTTCTCCCTTATTGATTATGCTCAACAGCGGTAAATTCAGCGGGTTCTCCCAGTCAGAGCGCGATACGCTTAAAAAATACATTAACGGCGGAGGCATCCTGTTCATAGAAGACTCAACCGGCAGCAAATACTCCGATTTTGACAAAAAAATCCGCAAAGAGCTTGAATACATCCTGCCGGATAAGCGTTTAACAAAATTGCCTAAAGAGCATGCCTTATTCAGGGCTTTCTATTTACTGCGCGGCCTGGCCGGCAGATACATAACCAACAACTATCTTGAAGGCATAGATTTATCAGGCCGGACGGCAGTAATATATTCAGAAAACGATATGTTTGGCGCGTGGGTACGGGACAGATTTGGGAATTATTTCCTTGAATGCGTACCGGGGGGCGAAAACCAGAGGTTTGAGGCGCAGAAACTCACTATCAACCTGCTGGTATTCAGCGTTACAGGCACATACAAGAATGATTTTATACATAAAAAATTTATTGAAGAGAAACTAAGAAGATAAAATGCTGCTGACCAACCCGGGCTTTATAACTGTTTTTTTGATGGTTTTAGTTTTTGTTATCAGTTGTATAGTGATAGCCAGAAAAAAAACAACAATAAAATACCTGCTGATAGCGCTGAGGCTGTTGTCGCTGCTGACGTTAATATTCCTTATTTTCGAACCCACGCTGCTTTTTTACGAAAACAAAACCAAACCCCGCATTGCCGTGCTTGTAGATACTTCGCGCAGTATGGGCTTCTCAGGAAGAATAGGCGCAGTAAAAAAATTCTTCAATAAAAACCTTTCGCTTATTCAAAAATATTTCATCACTGATTTCTACCAGTTCTCAAAGAACACAGGTTCAATTAAAGATATTGAGCTGAAAAACCTTGAGGCCAGGGGCACGGCTACAGACATCACAGCCGCATTGGACAATGTATGCGCCAGCAATAATTATGACGCTGTTATGCTTTTATCGGATGGCATTAATAACTCGGATAAAAACATTAAGAACGTATATAGTTCCATCAAAGTACCCGTAATAGGACTGTATCCGGACGAGCCTGACGCGCCCAAAGACCTTGTTTTAATTGATATTAAAACCGCAGGTTTCGTATTTAAAAATGTGCCGACGCAAATAACAGTAGGTTTCTATAGCAGCGGTTTTCAGGGAAGAGAAGTCAAAATCTACCTAAAAAAGGGCAAGGAAATACTGGCTTCAAAGCGCAAAACAATCGACGGCTCTTACCAGGAAGTCAGTTTTGACTTTACTTCCGCTAAAATCGGCCTTGAAACTTATTCGATAGAGCTTGAACCGCTGCCCGAAGAAACAGTCCTTTCAAACAATCACAAAGAATTTAATATCGAAACCATAAGGGAAAAAATCCGCGTGCTTTATATCTGCGGCCAGCCCAGCCCGGAATATTATTATTTAAGGCATTTTATTAAATCAAACCCTTCCTTTGAACTCGTTTCTTTTGTAATCCTGCGCAACCCGGAAGATGTGGCAGTAGTGCCGGACGAACAGCTCTCGCTGATTCCTTTCCCTGAGAGGGAAATATTTACGCGCGATTTATATGATTTCGATGTTTTTATTTTGGAAAACTTTAATTCCGCAAAGTTTTATATTCCTTCAGAATACATGATAAACATAAACAGGTTCGTTAAAGAAAAAAACGGCGGGTTTTTAATGATTGGGGGAAATAGCGCCTTCGGAAAAGGAAGTTATAAAAATACCCGGATGGAAGAAGTTATTCCTGTAATTATGGATGACCCGTCCGAGCCTTTTGAAGAAGGTTTGTTTAAAATAAAACTGGCAAATTACAACCACCCCATTGTAAATATTACAGATGATCAACCCAGCCTGGACCAGGCCTGGTCAGCCCTGCCTGAGCTTGACGGGTGCCAGCGTTTAAGGGCAAAGCCCGGTTCAACTGTACTTGCAGTCAATCCCTATTTAAAACTGGACGGGCAAAATGCAGTTTGTATGGCTGTGCAGGAAATAGGAAAAGGCAGAAGCATGGCAATGGGCATTAATACTACCTGGCGCTGGTTGCTGGGCAAAGCGCAGGAAGGCAAGAGCGGCTCACAATACACTAAATTCTGGGAAAATGTTCTTTACTGGTTGAGCGGAAGCGAGCAAACCAGGGAATTCAGGATTTCTGTTGAGCAAAAAAAGTATATTCCTGACGAAGAGATCAAGTTTAAGCTGATTATACTCAGCGAAAAGCTAAAAAAATCTGTACCTGTTGTAACGCTGGCTGACCCGTTATCCAGATTGACACAGATAGAAAACCTGACTAAAGTTCCTGAAGGGTGGGTCGGCCGCTTTACGCCGTCAACTACCGGCAAATATGAAATTAAAGCGCAGATAAAAACCACAGGCGCCTTAAAAGGTTCTATGATTTCAGAAGATAAAAGATCAGTGATTGTTATGGCTGATGCCAATACCGAGGATTATGATTTGCAGGTCAACGACAAATTGATGAAAGAGATAGCTTTAAATACAAAAGGCATTGCTTCAACATTGGATGATTTTTCTATAAATGATATGAATCAGGCTGTAGGTAAGAATATTCACCCGGTTATTAAGAAGCAATTGTCATTAGCCTTGTTCCCGGGTTTTTATTTTGTTATATTTTTATTGCTGGCAATTGAGTGGATAATCCGCAGGCTAAAGGGATTATAATAAAGTAATTGCAGATTCTGTTTTTGTATATGACCTCACTGACAAACCGGCAGGCTTGAAGAAATTAAGAGATTTAACACACTAATATTAAAAATGCTATAATGCATAATGAAAAGAGGTGCAATAAATGGGAAAAACTCTAAGTATTATAATTCCTGTCTACAACGAAGAAGATAACATTAAACGGCTTTATCTTGAATTGAAGGAAGTTATTGAAAAAATTGATTATAAAACCGATGTTGTATTTGTAGATGACTCGTCAAAGGATAGAACCTGCGATGTTCTGGATGAAATTGCGAAAGAAGACAAGAAAATTAAATTGATACGGTTCAGTAAAAATTACGGCCAGACTGCCGCTATATCCATGGGTATACGCAATTCAAACGGAAATATTATTGTGCTTATGGACGGCGACCTCCAAAATGACCCGAGGGACATACCTCTTTTGCTTGAATTAATAGAAGAGGGTTATGATGTAGTCAGCGGCTGGAGAAAAAACCGGCAGGATAAACTGATTACCAGAAAGTTTCCAAGTTTGGTGGCTAATTCGATAATCTCATATTTTACAGGTTTGAAAATACATGATTTTGGCTGTACTTTAAAAGCCTATGAACGGGAAGTTTTGGGAAAATACGCTATTTACGGTGAAATGCACCGCCTGTTGCCTGCTTATTGCTATTGGCAGGGCGCAAAAGTAACGGAAGTTGTAGTCAATCACAGAAAAAGAATACACGGCAAATCAAAATATGGGATTAACAGGACCCTTAAAGTTGTGCTTGACTTGCTGGTGATTAAATTCCTGCTTTCTTATCTAACCCGGCCCATTTACATTTTCGGGGGAATAGCGCTATTTTTGTTTTTGGCAGGGTTCGTTATAAATGGTTTTGTAATAGTAAGGAAATTCTTTTTTCAAGGCGACTGGTTAAGCCCTTTGTTTTTTATAGGGTTCCTGTTATGGTCTGTCAGCGTTATTTGTTTGCTGTTAGGCCTGGTAATGGAAATTGTGGTAAGGTTTTACCTTGAATCCAAAGAGGAATTGCCTTTTAAAGTATCAAAAAAGGTTAATTTTTAATTAAATCATTCCGGAGGGGTAAATGTCGAAAAAAGTTCTATTGCTTACTGCCAGTTACGGCACGGGGCATGGCACAGCAAGCAAATTTGTTCAAAAATCATTAAATGAACTTTTCAAGGATGAAATTGAAACGAAGATAGTTGACTTTCTTAAAGTTAATTCAAAAGAAGGGCGCATCCATATTTTTGAAAAGATTTATAACTGGACGATGGAAAAACCGCATGTCTGGGATTTTATATTTGATATTTCAAACGGGCAGCTTGCCCATTTCTATTTTACTAACATTTTCCCGAAGTTTTTTAAAAATATGTTTGATATCTTTGACGCCGAAAAACCCGACTTGTGCGTCACTTCGCATCCTTATTGGAATTTCATAATTGACCTTTACAATAAAACAAGAAAAAATTCTAAAGAAAAAGCGTTGAGATATATATGCATAGTAACGGATTCCACCGAAATACACAGGACCTGGGTAAGCGAAAACACAATGAATTACATGGTTTGCGACAGTGAATCCAAAGAACTCATGATAAATAAATATAAAGTTCCCGCAGAAAAAATACGCATTACCGGTTTCCCTGTAAATCCTGACCTGGGAAAACCCCTGGACCGGGACGCTTTTTTACGCAGTTTGGAACTGAACCCGAAAATGCTCACTCTGCTTTTTGTTGTAGGCCTGGGAGATGTGAAGAAATTTATCCGGATAATTGAGTATCTTGCAGGTTCGAAAAGCAAGAATTTTCAGGTGATTATAATCACCGGGAAATATAAAGTAATTTATGACGAGCTTGCTAAAAAAACTTTCGAACATCCGACAAAAGTAATCGGCTGGACTGACAAAATGCCGGATTTTATCAGATCCTGTGACCTGGTAATTTCTAAATGCGGAGGAGCTATTGTGATGGAAACCCTTGCCTGCGGCAAGCCGGTTTTTATTCCGGTTTTCACCCCCGGCCAGGAAAGGGGAAATGCAATGCTGCTAAAAAAACATGGTTTTGGTTTTGTTGAAGAAAAATATGAAAAAATAGCGGGCCTTTTGGATAACATAATTTCAAATCCTAAAACCGTATATGACATGCAATCCAAAATACAGCAATACAGCAAACCTTTTGCTTCCCAGGACATAGCCAGGTTTATCAAAACAATCATTTGATGGCCGATAACCTGAATTCTTTCCTTCAAGCAGTCAAAAAAAGAAGAAATACTTACATATTATGCGAGCATGCCCTTTTTTTCATCGTAGTCAGTGTATCCAGCCTTGTTTACCTCTCGTTTCTTGATTACTGCCTGCCTTTAGCGCAAGCATTCAATTATGTTTTTTGGTACATATTTTTAGCGCTTTGTATATTTACCATACTGCGCGGTTTTGCAATGGCTAAAATAAAGCCGGAAGAAATCATACTGGAAATACAGAATAAAATTCCATTTTTGAAAGACAGTTATTTAAATGCCTGGCAGATAAAAGACAAACTTCCGCAGGCAGAATCGATGGGAATTTCGGTTGAGTTGTCCGAAGAATTTATTGCCTCTACCAGCAGGGCACTAAACCCGGTTCAATTGAGAAAAATAATTAATTTTAAGGATTTATCCTGGTTTGGTTCTTCGCTGATTGCGCTGGCCCTTATAATATGTTCTTTTTGGCTGAAAACTCCGGAAATACTAAGAGATAATTCACTAAAGTTTATTATGCCTTATAACTCAATAGAGTTTGACAAGTATGTTAAAGTGTTCCCGGGAAATGCCAGCCTGCCGTTAGGAAGCGATTTCGAAATTTCGGCAGTTATTCCGGAAAATTCTTCATACCAGCCGCAATTATTTATAAGAATGAACAATTCCGATTGGCTGCAGGCAAAAATGAACCAATCCCAGCACAGGTTTGTTTCCGATAAAATCCACCTGATTTCAAAGGTAAATTATTACATAAAATGGAAAGCGTTGAGAAGCTCCAATTATTCTGTTGTGCCGGTACCTTTGCCTAAACTGGGCGATTTCCATATTACGTACTATTTTCCTTCCTACACGGGGATGACCAGTAAAGAGGGCAAAATGTTCGGCGACAGGCCCCTGCTTCTAGGCGCCAGGATAGAGTTTAGCGCTGCTGCAAATAAAACCTTAAAAAATGCAGCTTTACTGGCCAATTACGGAAGAAAAATACCTTTAAGAATTAGTTCCGGAAACAAAATAAAGGGAGAGCTTATTATAGAAAAAGACGGGGAATGCTGGTTTGAGCTTATACCTGAGGACGGTGTTATTGACCCGTCTCCGGCGCATTATCCTCTATTCATTACCAAAGACAGAGAGCCAAGGATAACTATTCTTTCCCCGGCTGCAGACCTTCTCGTAGCACAGGATGCTAAACCAAAAATAGTTTATAAAGCCGAGGATGATTTTGGCGTTTCAAATATTGAATTAAGGTGGTCCGTAAAAAATTTGGGGATAGCAAACAAAACGCCGGAAAAATCCATGGAAATTAAAAGATTAAATTCGGTAAAGAATGAACTCACGGATGAATATGAATGGGCTTTATCGGAAATTGACGTAAAACCAGGAGACATAATTTCTTATTTTCTCAAAGTATATGACAATGATACGATTACCGGCCCGAAATCTTCCCTGTCGGACATATATACCCTGGAAATTTATAATTATGAAACCGAGCACGCAAAGGTTGAGGAAGGGTTAAAAAAATTCCGCGAAGATATGCTTAACGTCCTGGGCGAGCAGATAAGCACAAAAGAAAAACTTTGTAAACTGCTCAATGACCAGGCGCAGAAACTCACTCCTGAACAGAATAAGGAGTTAATGGACAGCCAGGAAAACATAAAGAAGCATACTAACGACGTAAATGAAAACCTGAAAGAAATACTTGATAAAATGGAAAATGACCCCTATACAAATTACCAGATATACCAGGAACATAAGGCTTTAAGCGAATCTTTGGAACAGCTTTCAAAAAACCAGATGCCCAATGCGCAGAATTCCCTTTCACAAAAAGATTATCCTTCAGCAAAGAACACAATGGAAGACATAATTAAAAATCTCGAAAAAATGAATCTGATCGCAGAAGATGTGCTTCAGTACCAAAAAATGGAAGACCTTATCAATTCAGGCAATAAACTCAATGATTTGGCTCAGGGTTTGGAAAAGGGGCTGCAGTCCCCCCAGAACTCCGAAAATATGAAAAAACTCAACGAAGCGCTTGACGCAATAAAAGAAACAATGGACAAAATGAATGAATTGATGAAGAAAATGCCGCAGGAACTGCCTGAAGAATTTATTAACCAGCAGGCCGTAAAGGATATTAATACCCAGCAGATGCAGAATTCCGCTGACAATATCAGGGACGCTTTGAGTAAAAACAATATGGAGCAGGCCCTTAAAGAGGTGCAAAACCTATTGAAACAGATGCAGAAAATGCTTAAAACCATGCAGGACGCCAGCAATTCCGTGGGATTTGGTTCTGCGGACAAAAAGATGGACGAGCAGGTGCGAAAAAGCACTCTTGAGCTGGGTGAAATAATTTCACAGCAGAAACAGGTCATAAATGACACCCAATCGATGGAAAATATCCGCCAGGACAAAATTTCCAAAGAGCAGGAAAAAATTCTTGAAAAACTGGCTGCATTGCAGAGAGAAGCGATAAATAACACGCACAGGATGATTGATTTAAGCGGGAAAATAAATTTGCCGGTTATAAACGGAAATTACAGGTTCCAAATGCCGGATTGCATCGGGCCCATGGAAAAAGTATACAAGGAACTGTCAATTAAACGTATTGTTAAATCAAAAGAATGGCTGAAAGATATAATCGCAGCGGTTGATTCCTGCGGACAGTTAGTAGAGGGGTATTCAACCAAGATTTCTACAAATCAAACTGAATTATGGAACGGCTATTCAAAAATAAAAACAGGCACAATCGAAATAAAACATTCCGAGCAGGAAATTTTGAAAACTTTAGAATCAGAAATTCAGCCGGATTTTTCCGAACCCGAAAAAGCTCAGATGCGCAATATTTCTGAAAAACAAAACAAACTGAAAAATCGCGCGCTGGATTTGGACAGAAACATCCAGGACCTCTCCCGCAAAAGCGCCGCTATTACTCCTGAGATTTCCTATAACCTGCGCAGGGCTGCGCATGAAATGACAAATGCAGAAAGCAATCTTAACGGCTCAAAATCAAAGGAAGCCCTGCAAAGCGAGCAGAAAGCCCTCGACTGTCTTACCGGGAGCGGAGAGTCAATGAACTCTGCCGGTGAAAGCATCAGCATGATGGTGTCAAAGTTCAATAAACCGATGGCTATGCCGATGCAGCGCAAAAGCAATATGTCCGGGGGCAACGCGGGAGTTAAATCCGGAGCTGTAGAACTGCCTGATATAAATGATTACCTCCCGCCTAAAGAATACAGGGAAGAACTTATAAAAGCTTTAAAAGAGAAATACCCTCAAACCTATGAACAGGTTATAAAACAATATTATAAGAAGCTGACAGAATGAAAAAATTGATATTCTTTTTATCTTTCATGATCCTTCATTTCAATATATTTGCCCAGGAAACCCCTGAATACCTGGCAGGCCTGCGCAATTACGCTAAAGACTTTAAGGAATATGAAATAGGCCATTTCAAGGTGCGCCTTACGGACAATGATTTAATATTAAAACCTTACCTGGAAGAAAATCTTGAAACAATATATCAGCATATAGGCAAAATTTTTAACTGCTTTCCGCAGGACAAGGTTCTTATTGAAGTCTATCCTTCAAGGGAAAGTTTCGCTTTTGCTTCTACCCTTGGCGATGAAACCGTTGAAAGATCCGGAGCCATAGGAATATGCAAATTCAACAGGCTTATGCTGGCGTCGCCTTCAACCCTGCCCCAGGGTTACCGGTGGATTGATACCATCTGCCATGAGTATACGCATTTTATCATTAACCGGGTTTCAAATGCCGGCTGCCCGCTCTGGCTGCACGAAGGAATTGCGCGTTACTATGACACTTCCTGGCGAAAAGACCCGCCGCAATATATGACTTCAGGCAACGCCAACGTTTTTGCTGACGCTATAAAACAAAATAAATTGATACCTTTTTCCCGAATGGCGCCTTCAATGGTTTATTTGAAAGACCAGGATGAAGTGAACCTGGCTTTTATTGAGGTTTCCAATTCCATAGATTTTATGAACAAGAATTATCCTGAAAAAATCGTGAAATTACTCCAGAATATGGGCATCGGGGATAACTCGGAAGAAAAAGCGTTTAAAAACGTGCTGGGCTGCAGCATAGATAAATTTGAAAAGCTCTGGCAAAAAAATATCAGAAAACTTTCAATACAAAAAACTGCCGGAGCCGTTTCCGACAAAATCCGCTGGAAAAAGTATAATGAAGTGGACGAATTTGTGGGGGTTAACGCGAGAGATTATGTGAGATTGGGGGATAGGTTCAAAAAAAATAATAATTTTGAAGTGGCTCTTATACAATATAACAAAGCTCTGGCACTTGAACCTTTCAACCCCGTAGTCTTATATAAAAAAAGCAGAACCCTGCTGTCTTTAGGCAAAATAGACGATGCCGAGGCCGCCTTAACGGCCTGTATAGATAAAAATCCCAATTATGTCTCGCCGTATGAATTGTTGGGGGAGCTCTATTTAAACAAAAAGAATTTCAAAAAAGCCCGGGAAATGCTAATCGAAGCGGCTAGTATTAACCCGTTTAACCCTTTTAGCCGGGCGAACCTGGAATTTGCTAAAACCCAAATCAAACAAAACCCTTGATTTTTTCTCGAAAATGGTGTATTATCCATTGTCGGTGTTTTTAGCTGTCATTTCTGCGACAAAAAGGAAACCCGTGTGCTTAGTGAAAGAATTCTTATAGTTGACAGCGACAAATCAATAATTTCATCCTGTAAATCAGTGCTTTCAACTGAAGAATACAGTTTTGATATATCTTCTTCAGGCGAGATGGCTTTAAACTGTCTTAAGAACAACAGCTACGACCTGGCCCTCGTGGATATCGAGTTACCTGACATGGACGGCCTTGAATTGCTCAGCAGGATAAAAAGGGAATATAGCGACCTTAACATTATTGTCATCAGCGGGCAGGGGACGATTCAAAAAGCTGTTGAATCGATGAGATTGGGAGCCCAGGATTATATTTCAAAACCATTTTCGAAAGAAGAACTGAAATCGATTGTCAAAAGGAGCCTTGAATACCGGAGGCTCTCTTCTGAAATTTACGGGCTTCAAATAATAAAAAAATTATACCGCGCAATTATAGCCATAAGTTCTTTAATGAATGTGGACCGGGTGCTTCATCTTATCCTAGAATTTGCCTGCGGGATTGTCAGGGGCGATTCCGGCACAGTGATGATGCTTAATGAAAGGACCCAGGAACTTGAAGTAAAAGTTGAATTTGCCTTAAAAGGCGATATTATTAAAGCGAAAAATGTTAAAGTCGGAGAAAGTGTTTCCGGCTGGGTGGTTGAGCATAATGAGCCGCTTCTATTGGTGGGGGAAGTCAAGAAAGACACCAGGTTTAAAAATATCGCTTTAAGGCCTGAAGTAAAATCAGCGCTTTGCGTGCCGATAAAGATAAAAGATAAAATAGTCGGCGTGATAAATGTCAATACGACGACTTCTCCGCATATTTTCGGCCATACGGACCTGGAACTCCTGAAACTTTTTGCGGAAGATGCAGGCGTAGCCATCGAAAATGCGCAGCAGGTCTATGAACACCTGGCTGAACTCAATAAGCTTAAAACCGAATTCATAGCAACCGTATCCCATGAATTACGTACTCCGCTTACTGTAATAAGCTGGACTGTTAAAAATTTGATGGATGGTGTTTTTGGCCCGTTAGACGGCGTTTATATTAAATGGCTGAATGAAGTAAATAAAAACTCAGAACAATTAATCAACCTTATAAACAACCTTCTGGACCTTTCGAAACTTGAGGCGGGTAAAGCTGAGATTAAGAAAATAAACCTGAATATAAATGATTCAATAAAAGAAACGATAAATAAAATGGCAGTTTTAGCAAGAGAAAAAGATTTAAAAGTAAGTTTTGAATTTGATAAAGATCCTCTGCTGGTTTATGGCAACAAAGACCGGCTGGAACAAGTAATAAGCAATATTTTAATGAATGCCGTTAAATTCAATCAAATTGGCGGCGAAATAAAAATAATCAGCCAATTGGACAAGGGGAAAACCAGGATTTCTATTTCTGATACGGGAGTCGGCATAGACCCGATAAACCTGGAAGTTATTTTCGAAAAATTCAGGCAGATAAAAAAAGACGAGTTTGAAATAAGCAGGGGCTTAGGGATAGGCCTTTCCATTGCGCGGGAAGTTATAACCCAGCATCAGGGAAAAATATGGGCGGAAAATAATAAAGATAAAGGAAGTAAATTTATTATTGTATTGCCTTCAGTTATTTCGGATAAAAAATAAACTAGAGCCAAAAGGAACGGATGGATTAAAATGCAAAAGAAAATACTTATAGCAGATGATGAACAGATTTTGGTTGAGATATTAAAGGCAAGGCTTGAGCGGAATTATACTGTCATTACGGCAAATAACGGTGAAGAAGCCCTTAAGCAAATTTCACTGGAGAAACCAGATTTACTGATTCTGGACCTTTTGATGCCTAAAAAAACAGGGTACAATGTTCTCTCAGAAATTGTTACAGAAGGAATTTATGTAGAAAAAGTGCCTAAGGTTATTATTCTCAGCGCCAGAGGCAAAGAGATTGATGGCGGCCTGGGCCAAAGACTGGGCGCTGATGCATATTTTGTAAAACCCTTCCAATTAAGCGAACTTGAAGCCAAAATTGCTGACCTCCTGAAGGATTAAAATTTTATGTCGTTAACAGTTTTTGAAGAAGTTAAATGCCCTTGCGGTGAAACTTTCCGTACGGAAGTTGTAAGTTCAATAAATGTCCAGCAGAACCCTGAAATGCGGGATCTTTTGCTGGGCGGGGAAATAAATATTCTTAAATGCCCCGCCTGCGGCGATTTTTTTTATGTAGAACATTTTATTCTTTATATAGACACCCCAAATGAACTTATTGCATTTGTGTACCCGGGAGAGAATGAAAAAGACCGGGAGACCTATGAAATGAAAATGCTGGAGGATTTTGTTACTGCCCAGGATGCCCTGGAACCCGGGCAAAAAATAAATTACACCCCGGTGCTTATATTCGGGTTGGATTCTCTGGTCGATCTTTTAAATTACGAAGACAGAAGAAAAGACGAAGTTGACGTGGTAAAATTTGTCTGCAAGACAAATTCGATTGATCAGATAAAATTAAAAATTGCGCAGGCCAGGGAAGTTAACCTTCCTGAAGTGCTTCCTTCTTTCGGCGGGTTAACCAATACGGAGAAAATTTCAAAAGAAGCAGTAATAGCAGGAATAAATAAAGTATTGGCCCTGTCGCCGGGTTTGAAAATTTATAAGGAGATTTTAAAAAGAATTGCCGGTGAAACAGATTGGGATATCAAAAAACTTCTTAAAGTTGCTTAAATC